>CAMATL010000005.1 GCA_945861145.1 candidate division TM6 bacterium GW2011_GWF2_37_49
GGCAAATGTATTGGCGCGCGTCATCCAGAACGGATTATTTTTTATGATCAACCGCTTGATCTAGCAGTTGTCATCGAAAAGATTTCTAAAAAAATCCTTAATGTTGGTACGTACAGTACGGATATTAAAAATCTGAATGAAGCGACTCCGGAGCAAGAAGAGGCCGAAAAGCGGCAGAAAGAGGAAGCCGAGAAAAAAGAGAAGGAGGAGAAAGAGAGTGGAGACTCAGATTCTGATATTGATCAAATTGATGACAATAAGATAAAGCATATTCTTCAAGGGAAACATAATTGGGATAAGTTTGGTTTAGGTGGTGATCTGAACAATAATGATCCAGGGAGATGGGAAAAAATTAAAACTATAGTTAGAGATGTTCTAAAGAAAGGGTTAGAAGAGCCTTATAAAAATGGTGGAGGAAGTGTGAAGTCTCTTAACATTAAAGGTGAAACAGTAGATGTTACATATAAAATTATCGCAGGAACTGTTCGAGTTGGTAGTGCGTGGATAAGATGAGTGTTAAAAATATCTTAAAACAACTAATAGTACAGGGAGAGTTTCTCCTAGCACATGAGCTTTTAGCTAAGATTGATAAAATAATTTTAGAAGAAATTTTGTTTGAGCTGGGATGTGATGAGCAAAGTCTCTGTGCCTATTCCTTCATTTGTTTTTTATTGTTAAAAAGAGAAACAGTTGAGCTTCATTCATTGGCTTCAGGTATTTTAAATATAGCATTTTGTCATCTTGGCGGCGCATATCAAACTTCGCTATATCATTCAAAAAAAGCTATTGAACTTAGTCCAGATGATTTCTTGCTAAAAGAAGCTCTTTTGTTTTTTAACATTATTCCAGAAAAAATTATTAATGATGAAGAAGCTAATAAAATAGCTTTTGAGATTCTTCAAAAAATTCCTACTAATGCTGCCGCATTAGATATTCTTCAAAGAAATAGATGTGAGCGTTAGTAAAAACGGAAAACTAATTGGTATGCAAAGCAAGTTGTGGGCCGTGAAGCATTTTCTCGTCAGCATTCTTTTATAAAAATATTTGTACAAGAAGAAGACGCACATTCAACCCCGAAGTGCATAAAAAGGGATGAAATAGCGCCAGGTGAGGGTACAATGATTCTTCGTCTCAACCAAAAGATCGAAGGAATCATGTATGCCAAAAGGCTACCAACACCTGACACAAGACAAAAGATGCCAGATTTACGCATTTAAGAAAAGCGGTAAAAATCAGATGGAAATTTCAAAAGAAGTGAACGTAAGCCAATCAACAGTTTGTCGAGAAATTCAGAGAAACTCTGGCAAAAAAGGCTATCGACATAAGCAAGCTCATGAAAAAACGTTGAAGCGTCGATTAGAAGCAAGCTTGTGTATCAAAAAAATGACTGGCAATGTTCTTTTCCTTGCTGAAAAAATGCTAGTAAATGATCAGCTAAGCCCTGAACAAATCAGTGGCCGATTAAGCTTTGAATACAAAACTTCCATCAGCCACGAAACAGTTTATAAGCACATATGGAATGACAAACACAGTGGTGGAAACTTGTACAAGAACCTAAGGAGGTCAGGGAAAAAATACAATAAACGAGCCGGCAAGCTTGCTGGTAGAGGCCTTATTCCAAATCGCGTTGATATAGATAGCCGACCAGCAGAAGTTAATGCAAAAAATAGAGTTGGTGATTTCGAAGGAGAATCGATCATTGAAGCTCAGCATCAAAGTTCGATTCTAAGCCTTGTTGAGCGTAAAACTAGGGTGACATTACTTCGCTTATTGTCTGGTCCTAAAGCACATGAAACTGCTCGTGCGATAGTTGAAAAGCTTGAACCAATAAAGAATTTTGTAAAAACAATCACAACTGACAATGGTAAAGAATTTGCTCAACATGAATTTGTAGCTCAAAAGCTTAATGCAAAATTCTATTTTGCGCATCCATACCATGCTTGGGAAGGAGGTTTGAATGAAAATACTAATGGCTTAGTAAGGCAATACTTTCCAAAAGGTTGCGACTTCTCTAAGCTCTCTGAACAACAAGTTTTAGACGTAGAGAAAAAACTCAATAATCGGCCTAGAAAAACATTAGGGTATAGAACTCCAAGCGAAGAATTTTTGCGCCTAACCAAGGTGGATTTAAATTATGCACTTCAATATTGAATCCGCGATTTCAAAAAATGTCCGAAGTGCTGCCTAATCATACTTGGCATCATATCGGCCCATTTTTTTCAAAGTATTTGTAGCAACAATATTAAATCTATTCCGATCAAGAAATTGTTTTGCAAACATTTCTGCCTCGTCATCACTGATCAATGGCGTTGGCCCCAGGGGCGGTGTATGCAACATCAAAAAGTGCTCTACATATTTTTCGTTTTCTGGCTCAAGAGCCATCGCACGCCTCAGGTGAAAAATTCCAGTAGCATCACAGCCAGTTAAATTTCTGGCATAAGCCTGCGTTACAATCCGATACGCAAGATAGTGCAATTCTGCAACTTCTTTTTCCTGCATGAGATACCAAGTAAAAGCGTATGCACACAAATGACGTTCTTCGCAACCAAGATAAATAAGCATTGCGTGAAGCTCACGATCGCTGACAATATTTATCAATTGCTTGGCTTGGGTAAATTTACCGGCAAGAATATGTTGTTCCAGCTGTTCCCGCTCATTGCGAATCGGAGAGGTTGGATCTTCTTTTCGTTCTGATGCATTTTTAAGAGCCAAAAGAGCTGCTTGATTTGCAGGATCATGTTCAAGTATTTTGCTTGCAACAGAGACAGCCTCTTCTACACTTACAGCTCCCCATGGATAATCGAAAAGAAAAAGTAATCCTCCATCATCAGTCGGATCACGCGGCTGCACTAATTCATACATCACTCGCGCATGATGTGCTGCAACGGCATAAGCCCCCTCTAGATAATTAATGCCACAATCCGCTATAACAAATGCAAGTCGGAGAAAAAATTCTTTTTCTTGCGTTGCAAGCAAAAACTCAACAAAGGCGTAAGAACAAAAATTGCTATCGTCATAAGCTAAAAGAAACAAAGACTCATCAATTTGCTTTTCAGTAAGATTGAGTATTTGTTCGCAGGCAGCAGAAAAATCGCCACTCCTGACAGCTTGAATAAATTGCTCAGACATAATTTCAATCTCCACAATAGATTTTACTTTACCCATGCATTACTAATCGTTTCGATACCATTAATTAATCTATATTGAACCTCAACAATGCGATTACAGTAACTCGCTGCTTTAATAAAAACATCAGAGGTTTTACTATCAGGTCTAGATGCACCCGCTGTCATAACCGTTGTAATTATCTTTACAACCTCATCCCAATTGTTTTTTGGATCTGGAACTAATTCAGGCCATTTGTGTTTATCCTGCAAAATATGATGCTTTTTATTTGGGTCAGATAAAGAATCCTTAAAACACTTCTCTAAGTCCCGCACCGCCTGCGCTTGATTGATTGCTATCCCTGCTGTACCTATGGCAATGGCTCCGACAGAAACTACCGCCTCAGCAAATGCCCATGACCCTAAAGCAAACAAACTATCAAAGACAAGCTTTACCCCTATCGCAATAGGAACAACATTGTGAGTAAGAAATTGAAATTTCGTTATAAAAAACGTATGCGGCGCCTCCGTTGAAATGTCGTAAACAATACACATTTCTTCATTTGCATTACACCGCATCACTTCACGACACGGTACATGATTGCCCTTGCTATCAAGAAAATGGCTTGTAAGTGCAAAGTCAGACGCTAAAACCCACTGTTGCTCTTCTGGATCAAAGAAGTACTGATCAGGGGCTGCCACAATAACTTCTTCTCTTGTTGTCGTGAGGACCACCGCACTGCTGCTTGACCGGCTAGAAATAGCCGTTACTCGCGACTGCACAATTTTTTGTGCCGATAGATCAAAGCCAAGAATTTCATCCCCAACCTGAAAATCCTCAACACTCTTTTCGTCTAGCGCAGTCGCAATTACCGTTCCCTTAACAACAGATGGGGTAAGTTGATTTGTAGACAGTAAAAACACGGCAACGAAAATCATTACAAAGTGAGAAAATATCTTCACGCTTCACCATTTTTCTTCACGCACATTCAACATTGAAGTGCATAGAAAGTTATGAAAACGCGCCAGGTGAGGGTACAATGATTCTTCGTTCAATCGAAAAGAATGAAGTGATCAATCATGCCATAAGACTACCCTCACCTGACACAGGCACAAAGATGCCAAATTTATGGGCTCAAGGGAAGTAAAATCACGCAACAAAAAATTGCCGCTGAGCTTGATGTAAATCAAGCAACAATAAGCAGAGAATTGAAGAGAAACTCTGGCAAGCGGGGTTATCGTTACAAGCAAGCTAACGAGAAGGCTGAGCAGAGAAAGTATCCATCAAGAGGTGCGTGTTGCAAGATGACACCTGAAAATACTAGCCAAATAGAGAAAATGCTTTGAGAAGATCAGCTGCCTCCTGAGCAGATTATTGACCGACTGGAGCTGATTGGCACTATGCAAATAAGCCATGAGAGGATCTAACTGCCCATCTGGAGAGACAAGCGCGCTGGTGGATCTTTATATAAGCATCTACGCCGGAGTGGTAAAAAGTACAACAAGCGTTCAGGAAGGCTGGCCGGTCGCGGCCTTATCCCTAATCGTGTTGATATAGGGCTCCGGCCAGTTGAGGTAGCTGCAAAAACGCCCGTGGGTGACTTCGAAGGTGATACTATAATTTGCAAAGAGCATCGTGGTGGTATTATGACCATGGTTGATCGTGTAACTAAGGTTGCCCTGATACACAATCTTTCAAGCACCAAGGCAGACTAAACTGCTGCTTCCATAATCAAGCGCATGCTTCCAATTAAGGAATTGGTGTTTACAATCACAACGAATAACGGCAAAGAACTTGCAAAACATGAATCTGTTGCTGAGAGCCTCAAGGCAAGTAAAATAAGAATAATTGGTCAAAGCTTGTGCCAGATCCAAATAACAATAATAACTGGGATAAAATTGTTGAAATCATAGCAACGGTTATGGCACAAGGGGCACATGGACCATATAAAAACAGTAAAGAGGTTATGGTTGCCACAGAAACAGTGAGTGGGCATGTTGTTGAGGTGACGTACAAAATTATTGACGGTGTTAAGACTATTAGTAACGCTTGGGTAAAGCCTTAGATTAAGGATAAAGATGAACTCTGAGTTGTTTGTTAAAACCGTTAAGATTGGTGCTTTTGATGAAGCACAAAAACAAATGTCTAATTTTAGTGATCAGAAGATAAGGGACACTTTATATCTTATTGCTAGTCATGATAGCAATATTTGTTCATATGCATTTGCTTTATTTTTAATTTCTACAGAGAAGTCCGTTCTATTTCATGGATTTGCCAGCTTGATAACTGAAATGGGAATATGCTATCTGAAAGGCGCTTATGAAGCGTCGGCCTATCATGCAAGGGTGATCTTTGAGTTATCTCGATTAAATGATCCGACAAACGATGGAGGTATATTTTGTCTTTGCGGTTATCCAGAAAGGCCTATTAGAGCAGAAGAGGCGTTTGCAGTTGCTCATGAAATTCTTGTACATGACCCAAATAATAAGTTTGCTTTGGAGGTTATTAACGAATCGGCTGAATGGGTAGAAGATCCTTTGGTCCCTCCTCGTAATGAGTCTGAGCAATTGGAGCAGTACATCATTGCCGGTAAATTTACTCAAGCTAAGGAACTACTTTCTGCTGTGAGTACGCGAGAATTGTATGCAATGCTGCTGTGCCTGGGTTGCGAAGAGCGTAACTTATGCGCCTATGCATTCACCTGGTACCTCATGCAAGAGAAAGAAGAAGCGGAGTTGCACTACCTTGCCTATCGGATTGTAACGCTTGCGTATCCTAGAAATATGAACGGCTGTGATGCTGTTGGCTTATTTCATCTTAGGCGAGCGATGGCTCTTGATCATGAGAATGAAAAGTACGTAGAGCATTTTTTAATGCTTCATACGCCTGCAATGGGACCTACTCCATTGATTAGTGATGATGAAGCAGAAAAAATAGCGAAACAATCGATTGAAAGAGATAACTGCAATATGGTAGCGACCAATCTTTTGAAAAAACTTGGCAGGCATGATTCAAAATATGACTAAATGGTAAAGCCACCTTTGAATCATCTATTAAATCTTGATCTAGCAGTTGTCACCGAAAAGATTTCTAAAAAAATCCTTAATGTTGGTACGTACAGTACGGATATTAAAAATCTGAATGAAGCGACTCCGGAGCAAGAAGAGGCCGAAAAGCGGCAGAAAGAGGAAGCCGCGAAAAAAGAGCATGAGAGGGAAAAGCAAAAAGAAGCGGGGCAGGGAAAAAAAGGAGAAGAAAGAGAAAGAGGAACTTGAGTAATCTAAAAATGACCTTGATTTACGGACCATGCGACAGCGCACAAGATACAGACCAAATCACAAAGCCATATTTTCAACCATAAACACTAAGCATCTAGCATCATTTGTAGATTACGCACAAATCCTTGAGTCTTCTTTCCAAGCACCCCAAAAAATTGCGCATCAACCGCTTCAACATCTTTCATCGCTTTTTTAAGCTTCGCAAGACCAGATAATGTAACTTGTGGGTATTTTGCTCCTTCATCACCCTCTTTTTGGATGCGCTGAATCAATCCCTTTTTCTCAAGACCTCGCAGAACTTGCGAGGTCATCGTTACATCACAGCATGTAAATTTTGCCAAACTTTGTTGAGTGACAAGAGCACCGCTTTTAGCAAGATAACCAAGCCCTGCCAGCAAAACAAATTGCATATGCGTAATCTCGTGACCGTCAAATAGGGTTACTTTTCAGCTTATTTCGTCCTAAAAAGATCCTTAAAGTCCCCTCGCACATTCTGCTTGCGCTGACCAATTACTTTTTCAGCCCCAGCGATCACATGGCGAGCACACACGGTATCACTACGTTCACGCACTGCCCAGATAGCCATCTCATTAACCATATTTTTAAAATCTGCAGCACACAGGCCTTCGCTGCCATTTGCAATCTGTTCATATAACTCGTCAGTTATATCTTGGCCCAAGAGGGGTAATTTTTGTACATAATGACGCAAGAGCTTTGTGCGAGCAACTTCATCAGGCAGCGGCACATGAATAAGGCGATCAAATCTACCAGAACGCTTAACAGCAGGATCAAGCGAACCTGCGTTATTTGTAGCAGCAATCACCATCACCGAATCATCGGTAGAAAAACCATCAAGCTCTGTCAGTAGCTGATTAATAGTCTGTTTATATTCTTGATCTCCGCCCCCGCCTGTAAGCGCCGAACGATCTACACCGGCAACCGCATCAAACTCATCAATAAACAAAATTGACGGGCGACGCGCTCGCGCTTCAGCAAAAAGCTGCCGTACGCGTGCAGCACCCGTACCAACATACATCTCAATAAATGACGAGCCGCTGGCGTGTACAAAGCTACAATTTGCTTCGTTAGCTATTGCTTTGGCAATCATTGTTTTACCGTTACCAGGAGGACCTTCCAGCAAAATGCCTCGCGGCATACGTGCACCAAGCCGACGATATACTTCTGAAAATCGTAGATAGTCAACGATCTCTGTAACTTCAAAAAGCACTGCTTCAATACCCACAATATCTTTAAAATAAACCCGACTAGGATCTTGTGGTTGCTGCTTTTGATTTCCTGGCGAGCGCGTTGGTGCGTTATCCCAACCACCTCCATTATTCCCCCCACCGTCGCGCTGCTGCGGAGGCAAAGAATTATTATCCCGCCCTTCCTCAAAAGATTCAGCCGCCTGCATTAATGGGTTTCCCGCAGGCAAAACAAGCTGTCGCGCAGACTTATTCATCTTATTCAATAAATTAAAGAGCTGGAAAGCGTGTATGTGAGTTACCCCAACTCCAAGAAATGTAAAAACAAGTAGTTTCCCTATCTTCACCGCAACTCCTCCAGAATTCTTTACTGATCACTTAAGTGTTATGTCATTTTGAACTAGTATCTCCAGCAAGGTTTGACAATAAAATCTATAATTTTAGAATGGAAGTTATTCTTTTTGCCCGATCAAATAAGGCATTTGCTTACTTTTACCATAAAAGGTGTGACTTAAAAAATAAAGGCTTACGTTATGTTGAAGGTATTTGGGTATATTTTAGCTACTTGCGCATTGTTTTTTTTAAATGGATGCATTTATTACACGCCCCGTGCATTACGCTCACAAGTTTATGGCGCAAAGGTAGAAAACAAATTAGTAAAAGTTACAGCGAAAGAGCTAAATAAGACCGATTTGGATTTTTATTTCAAACAAAACTTGAATAGTAATCGTATTCATGCAGTACAAGTAAATATATTCAATCAAACAGCTACCCCCCTCACCCTAGACGGTAATAGCATTGATTTGGAACTTGAAAATCTAGAAGCCGTGGCAAAATTACTTCATTACAATACCATTGGTCGCGTTATTTTATGGTGCATTCCAGCTCCTTTTTGGTGGTATACCCTCTACGGCGCAGCTGCTGACGGCGTTAACTGTGTAATGCAAAACAAACGTATTAACGAAGATATTGAACAGAAAATTTTAACAAACAACAGCAAGTTAACAATCAGGCCACATGCGAGCGTTAATAAAGTTATGTTTATTCGTGAGTCAAATTATTACAATAATTTTACACTTAGCTTCATAAGAAAAGACTCCAAAGAAGTAATAGACCTCTCTATAAATGTTTAAAGTGTAAAATATGACCAAAAAACACAGTACTCGTCTTACGATTTTATTTATTAGTATTTGCATGATTATGTTCCTGGGTGGATGTAGCCGCAAATACCGTCCCCCTGTTTTACCCTATGCGCCCACCATTGAAAAAATTGCTGACAATGATGTTGCTATTATTAAGCAGGGCTCTTTAATGGATCAGGATGTTGAAAAGATTCTCTGCGGCGCTCCCACAACTATGCGTACTACCACAGTCCTGATTGAGAATAAAACAAACAAACCTCTTATTGTAGAAATTGATCGTAGCAACCTAAGTATTTACGACACGGAAGATTTAGCGCATATCTGCAGCAAAGAAGCTCTTTTGAATTCATCTAAAAATAAATATGCCTTCGGATACAGCGCCGCACGCAATGTTATACAAATATCCACAGGCATCGCGGCTCTTGCATGGGCAGGCTTTGTAAATGCCAGATGGCAACCCTATGCAGGAGATGCACTTGCTAGACTAGGTTGGACGTGGGTGCCCGCCATAGCTATATTTGCATTAGGCTCGTACATTAACCATAACGTTTCTGCGAGCCAAACTGACGGACTAGAAAGCGAAGAAGAGTTGTTTTTTGAACAATTTAGGCAAATGTTTGAACGCACAACACTCTCTTTTGATGATTGCGTAGAAATAGCGCCTCATAAATCAATCAAACAAATCATATTTTTCGATGCAGAGCCAACAGAGGGTGCTAGCGGCGGACAACGCAAACTTGTGCTTCGCCTCACCAGTGATACACTGCAAACTCTCGTTCCATTAGAGCTCTAACGATTCAAGCAAAAGGATAATCAGTGATAGACATAATCAAAGGAACAATCTACGAAGTTCAAGACAAAATGGTTGGTATTTTGGTTGGTGGATTTGGTCTTAAAATAGCCACGCCCCGCGGTAGCGAATGGATTATTGATCAACAAGTAACACTCTACGCCTACCTTCATTGGAACGCTGAGCAAGGACCATCACTGTTCGGATTCCCAACAGCTTTTGAACGCACTGTCTTTTTGCTGATTATTGATTGCCCTAAGATTGGTCCCGGCATCGCTCTTAATGTTTTACACCAACTCAGACCAGGACAATTTCTTGAAATTGTTACCAGTCAAAATGAAAAAGGCCTCAGCAGTGTCAATGGTATTGGCGCTAAAAAAGCCGAACAAATTATTGTTGAACTAAAGCACAAGGTGGCAAAATTAACGAGCAACGGCCTTCTTGTGGCCCCACAAGAAGCTCAAGAAAATTTTATGCATTGGCAACAAGTAAGCGAGGTCTTATCATCACTTAATTACTCGAAACAAGAAGTACAGAAAGTCCTACAACTCTTAACTAAGAAATATGCTGACCAAACGGTGGCGTTAGATCAGCTCATACGAGCGGCTCTCGCGCTTCTTTCTACTGTTAACCCTGCACACATTGACCGCGCATGAGCAGACGCGGCGGGTATACGCTGATCGAAGTCAGTATTACCCTAGCCGCCTTGCTTATTATGACCGCCTTCTGCGTAAACCTTGTCTTAAATTCTGCAAAAACAACGCTAACTGACGCACTACACTTGTTACAGGTTGAATTTATGTGCCTCCAACAACAAGCAATTGCGTGCAATACGGCTTACCAAGTAAATTTTTTACCAGAACGTAACGCCTACCAAATTATTCAGGGTGAAAAAAAAATCCTTCATCAATTACCAAAAACAGTTACTTTTGGCTTTATTTCAGGGATTAAAGGCCCTCCAGGCAAGCCAATAAATCCTATCAAGCAACCAATAAGATTCGAAAACCCCTACCCCCTGGCTGCAATTATTCAACCACATGGTAGAATAAGCAGTGGAACCGTATACTTAAAGCACAGCTCCGGATCAATAATGGGGGCTCTAACAATTACACCACATCAAATTGCTCATGTGCGGGTATACCTCCTTGAAAATAAAAAAACGTGGAAACTGCTGGCGATGTAGGGATTTTTGTTCATGAAAAAACAGGTACTCAAAATTTTTGGCTGCATACTGATCAGCATCTGCTGCAGTATTTTTTTACTCCAACAAAGCGCGTATGTAAAAAAACGCATTGTTGGAGACCTAGTCACACTCCTAGAACGGACCCTAGCAATCAAAATCACTAGCAAAAATGAACTACTCAATTTCTTTACCACCTCTCTTATTATCGAGGGCGGCACCATCACACCAACCAAGCAGGCACACACAACCTGGGGCTTTGAACAGGCAAAAATTTCATGCAGCCTTTGGGACTTATTATTCAAGCGAAAAATTTCGCTTTATTTGAGCTTTTATAAAGTTAATGGCTCAACAGTAACAACGACAAATGGCGTCGAAATTGTAGATCATATATTTGATCTTTTGATGCCAAAAAATAAAGATTTTGGTGTCTCAATTAAAAAAGTCTTGGTCACCGGCGGTGCTATCAAAGTTGCACATGCCGATCAAGTATTTGATGTACTCGTAAATGGATCATTCACTTTCGGTAAAACAATGAAAGACAATCACAAGGTCTTACAGGGCTGCTTCTTGCTTGAAAAAAGCTCTCTTTACCTCAATAACATGGCACTACTTGAGGGTGTAAGCGGCTCTAATATTTTTTACAAAGCGAAAAACGAAAAGTTTTGGCATGCCACACTACACAATTCCATCAAAAAAATTGCCGAAGACACGCCTCATCACTATATTTTGACCGGCTCACTGTATAAACAAGAACAAACGTTTTTACTCCAAGAAGCAACGCAACAGCTCAACATCAAGGCCGCAACAACGGCAGAAAACCTTACCCTAGAAGGAAATATTCCGGCACAAACTATTGCTCGACTGTATGACGTAATTAAAAAACCAACAGCAGCACTTGCACCAAATACTGCCGGGCAATGCCTAATTGACCTGACGCTGAGCAAACACCCAACCGCAAGCTGGTTATGCCGCGGTACTATTGCTCTTGATCGCCCGCGCTTTAAAGATGTCACCTGCGAAAATTTTATTTTAAAAAATATTTACATCAATCAAGAAGCAGCCCGCGCTGATATTCACGCAATTTACAATACTGCCTATGCCGCTCAAGGCAACGCATGCTGGTACCAAGACAAACAAGAAGGCTCTATTTCACTGGCCAACAGCAAAGAAATCATTGCCGCTCGCCGACCAGGATCACCTGTCTACTGGAGTATCCAGCCCCAACAAGCTAACTTGATGCTGCATATTGATAAGCAATTTCAAGTTCAAGGATCTTATGAGGCATTGCTGCATAACAGCATCAATGAAGAAACTAAACAAGTTAAGGGATCTATCCAAACCGCCGGTGAAGCAATTACCCTCACAGGCAATGCACAAGCCTATAGCTATACAATTAAAGGACAACTCGGGCCTTCACCTTACCTTGCAAAAGTTATTTGTACACAGGCAAATGAGCCAAGCCCTGTAATTGATTTTACCGTACAAGATGACGCAACAAAAACACTTCGTGGCTATGCGCAGTACAGCCTTATCCACCAACTATTACCAGTCGAAGTCAAAAACAAAGTACTAGGCAAACACAACAAAATTTTCGCCTCCCTCAAGCAGGACAAGTTCTGCCCTCTTGATGGTGAGCTCTGGACTGAAAATAGTAAGTTTTTTATCCCAAGTGTTCAAAACATGATCAAGACTGGGCATCTACAGTTTAGCCTCAACCCTGTATCAAAAAAAATAACCATTCAAAATGCCGTTATCGGTTTCGCTCGAGGACAGCTCAAGATCCCACTTGCAAGCTGTGAGTTCAACCCAGAGACATGGGATATCCAATCTTTATATGCCCCTATTTCTGTAAATAATATGCTTATTAACATCAAACGTGATTTTTATAGTTTTGTTTATGGCAACCTACTCTTGCAGCAGCAAGCTGAAAAAGCTCTCAATCTTTCAGGGACGCTAATTCTGCGCAAAACATTGGTTCATGGCGACGTTTTTAACGATGTACAGACCACGCCAACTAACCCATTTGAGCAAATCCAAGAGCTTAATAAAAATTTTGATTTTTCTATCCGCCTGGTCAATGAGCAACCAATCATTATCAAGACGCCAACGATTGACGCGCTTGCTCATGTTGATTTACAAGCAGCTCATAAACATAATGCAACGGTCGCTCAATTGCCTCACGTTACCGGCACGATTAATCTTGATACGGGTCATTTAAAATTCTTAGAAAACAACCTTAAAATCGAGTATGGTAAGATCCAATTTCTTACACGTCAACTTGATGATCCAATTATTGATTTGATCGCAAAAAACCGTATTAATAAATATGTCGTCACGCTACAGGTAACCGGTTCACTAAAAAAACCAACGGTCATCTTAGAATCAACACCAGAGCTGAGCGAAGAACAAATTTTAGGTCTCTTGTTTACTGGCTCTGAAAATGCTTCACTTCAAACTGATCTACCAGTAATGATTATGCAAAATCTTAATACTATTTTACTTGGGCACCGCAAGCCATACGATAAAACATCTCTACTACTCGATACACTTTCAAAGCCTCTTAAATATGTCCAGATCACGCCAGATTTTACCGACCAAAGCGGCCGCAGCAGCGTGCGAGCTCTGGTCTCGCTGCCACTAACTAAACAACTTAGGGCTCAATTTCAAAAAAATCTTACCTTTGATGAAGAACTTGAGGTCGAAATCGATTATCTACTCTCAGATGACATCAACCTCAAGCTTGTTAAGGATCAACGCGGCGAGCTTGGATCAGAAGTTGAAGTTAGATTCAAATTTTGATCCAACATAGCATCTTTTTTGATCTCTCCAGACACCCCAGCTACAGCCTCTTTTTTTGAAGCATTACCTGGTTTTGCACCATCACGTTTTTCAACACCTGCAGCGAGTTGCTCATCGATTTTAGATATTTCAGCGGCAATCAAATCAGTCTGCGACGAATGCTTTTGAGCCAACTGTGTATTTTGCTCTTTAAGAGAGATCACCTCCGCATGTTTTCTTTCCACTTGAAGTTGCGCTGCTTGGAGTGATTGCTTTAAATTTTCAGACTCTTGCTTGGCAAGCAAAAGTTCCTTTTGCAACACAGCACTCTCAAGAGTCCGCGTCTCTAACTCTTTCAAAGTCGCATGATCTTGGTGTAGCGATGTGTTAGTTGCTTTATACATCCGATCAACATCATCAAGCACAGAGCTGATCTTACCCGCACAGGCAGGAGCTAACTTCTTAACCTCTGCAAGCTTACGCCCAATATTTCCATATAATTCACCTACATTATGATGAGAGGGAGCTTGGCGCTTACCCTTTGCTCCAAGTCCACTCACCCAGAGCGTAAAAAAAACCAACACAATAGTTAGACGCATGACAACTCCTTGCAATCATTGAAAGAATTTAGCTACCGTTTCATAGCGGCTGAATTACAATAGGAAAATAATGTCTTATTTTTCAATAGAAAAAAGGAAGAGCTATGAAGATACGCCGTATCGCCTTGGCCTTGCTTTGGTTTGCTATGGCTGCTGGGTATGTCTCAGCACGCACAGAAGTTCTTTTTTCTCCCGACGACAAACCAACCACACGACTTCTAGAATGCATTAAAAACACTCAACGCCGCATCTATGCAGCTGTGTATATGCTTACCGACAAAACGATAGCTGAAGCCCTCATTGATGCGAAAAAAAAGCGCAATATCGATATTCAAATTGTGATAGATAAAATCAGCTATGACAGTATTTACGGAAAAGGCAAAATGCTACACGAAAGCGGTCTAACACTTTTTGTATTTGATCCACCAAAAACAACGACTAAAACACGGGCCTGGGGTGCTGGTCCAATCATGCATCACAAATTTGCTCTTTTTGACAACATTTTATGGACCGGTTCTTTTAATTGGACCGTGGCGGCGAATCGCGCCAATCAGGAAAACGTCATCATAACCGATGACTATGAAGCCTGTCGAAAATATGAGGGGTGTTTTGAACGCTTAAAAAAATTAAGCGCTCAAAAAGTAGCTGAATATCGCACGCCGCAGAGAGAATCATCAGCGATCGAAACATTCATTCATGCGTGGAAAAATTTCACCCACAAAGACACTATTAATTGAACAAAGGGGCTTGATTACTACTCTCGAAATTCTCTCCCAGCCCCATGTTCTAAACGTAACTTAGTGACACTTGAAATGCAAAGCTTGTTGGAATAGTTCTATCAATCAATGCATTTAAACAACTATTCCAACAAGCTTTGTTTGCCTAACTTCTGCCAATCTTGATCAAATTTTTTGATACCAAGCTCAGTGAGCGGGTGATGACAAGCAGCCTCAATAAGCGCTGGTGGCACCGTTGCGACATCAGCACCAAGCAATGCTGCTCGCTCCCAATGCATAACGTGACGAATCGATGCTGCTAAAATTTGCGATGGAAATTCATACTGTTGCTTAAGCGTAACAAGATCTTCAATCAACACCATGCCATCAGAGCCGATATCATCCAAGCGACCAACGAATGGCGAAATATAAGTCACACCAAGCTTAGCAACCATGAGCGCCTGCAGAGCACTAAACACGAGAGTAATATTAAGCTGCACACCATCTTCAACCAGCTTTGCAATGGTCGGCAAATACTCAAAAGCGAAGGGGATTTTAACAATCGCATTATCGCCAAGCTTAGCAATCTGATGGGCTTGTTCGTAAACAGCATCAGGTGATTTTTCTACCACTTCAATACTCACATCGCCAGGCACCATGCGTAAAATATCAAGAATAACTTCTTTGGTATTTTGCCCTTGCGCTGATAGAAGTGATGGGTTAGTGGTCACACCATCAATGAGCCCGGTAGATAGGTATTTTTCAATCAGTTTGCGATCAGCAGAATCTAAAAATATTTTCATAAGCACTCCGTATTTTCTTAAAAATTAACACGTCCCCAAAAAACAGATTATGTTTTTGGTATTCTTACAACACGAATGATTTTTGCAAGCAACGACTACAACTATCACTCTTTTTGTTTTTTTGATCTTATCCGTAAGTAATTAAGGATAAGGTAAATTCTGGTACTTAGGCTTCTTGTGATTCCCGCTGCCACTTTTCAATAAGACGTAAAACTGACTTTTGCTTAGTTTTTTCCATCACTTCGCTCACAGAAGCCCAAATAACTTCCAATGATTCGTCATTACTAACAATAACTGCATCAGCAGACGCTTGTAGTATAAAACGAATATCGTAATGCCAATGAGCAGGAGCCTTGCCTTCTGGAATCCAGTGAACATCAACATCAAAAATTTCTTGAGAAAGCGGATACAATTCTTCAATGCCTGTTTCTTCGAGAGCTTCTTTAAAGGCTACACCAAGAACATTACTATCACCATCAGCATGACCACCGGGCTGCACCCACATATCAAGCTTTTTGTGATGCATTAAAATAACTGCGTCATTGCTTCCATTAACAATGAGAGCTGATGCAGTAATGTGTCCAGCAAGATGCTCGCGCTTAAAACAATCTGGTACACTGTTAACAAATTCAACGATACGCTCAAGCATTGGCTTTTCTTCAGCGGTGAGTAATGGACTTAGATTATAACGCTCTAATAATTTCAATAATGGGGTGCGATGCATAGTGATTTCCTTTGGGTTTTATATTTACGCGCTAGCCTATCACAAATTTTTGAGTAGCTCTTTCAAAAACTAAAAGGGCGGAAGTAGTACTACTTCCGCCCCTAAAATTAACTCAGTTTTATGTTCTATTTTATTACAAAGCTCACCAAGCGATCTTTCACCACAACTGTCTTGATCAGATCTTTGCCTTCTAGCCATCTTGCTGCCGCAGCCTTAGCCATCACCGTTACTTCATCAGCAGCTAAGCCTTTTGTAGTATTGATCGTTGTGCGCAGCTTGCCATTGATCTGCACAGCAATCTCAATCTCATTAACTGCAGCCAACGCTTCATCAACCACCGGCCATACAGCGTGTTCAAGCTGTTTGCCAAGCACCACTTCAAAAAGCTCGCTTGCAAAATGAGGCACCATCGGCGCAATCGCCGTTAAAAACTGCTCCATCAATACATGGTCAAACAGTAGCTTTTCGCTCTGCAGGTCATTCAAGTATTCCATAATCGATGCAACTGCTGTGTTGACACGATAACCATCCAACCGTTCTTGGTATGCTTTTAGGAAACGGTTAAAACGACGGTATGCAGCTTCATCACCCTTCTGACCAATCGGCAATAAATTGCTCGGCTCGGTCAAGAATGCCCACAAGCGATTCAGAAAGCTCTTCACGCCGCGGATAGAATCTGTCTGCCATTCAGTATCAAGCTCAGGCGGCCCCATAAACAGCATGTACATGCGCAATGAGTCACTACCCAATTCTTCGACAATCTCATCAGGGCTGACAACATTCCCCTTTGATTTTGACATTTTTTCTACACGCCCACTCAGTGGTGACTTCATGCAAACCATGCCCTGATTGAAGAGACGCTTAAACGGCTCATCAAATGGCAGATGCCCAAGATCATAAAGCACCTTGACGTAGAAGCGCGCGTAGAGTAAATGAAGAATTGCGTGCTCAATACCGCCCACATACAAATCAACCGGCATCCAGTAAGCCATATCTTCAGCGGTAAAAATATTATCGCTTAGTTTTGGATTTGGATAACGCAAGAAATACCAGCACGATCCAGCCCATTGCGGCATTGTGTTAGTTTCACGCTTGGCAGCGCCGCCACACGATGGGCAGCTTGTATTTACCCAATCAGTCACATCAGCAAGCGGCGATTCTCCGGTGCCTGTTGGCTGGTAGCGCTCCACTTCTGGCAACAAAATTGGTAATTGATCTTCTGGTACTGGCACTACACCACACGGTTTGCAATGCACCAAAGGAATAGGCTCACCCCAGTAACGCTGGCGAGAGAAGACCCAATCGCGCAACTTGTACGAAACCTTAGGAATCGCAAAACCCTTGTCTTGGCAATGCTGGATAATTGCCTGACGGCTATCCCCTGCACGCTTACCATCAAAAGGACCAGCGTTTTCCAAGATGCCGTTTACCATATCGGTGTAACAAACTTCCTGTGCTCGTACACGAGCTGCAAGCTCAGGATCATTTGGTGGCACCATGCCCGGCTTAATACGGATGTCATATTTTTTAGCAAATTTAAAATCACGATCATCATGTGCTGAGCACTTCACCATACCGGTTCCGTAGTGCGCTAACGCAAAATTGGCTACCCAGATAGGTAAGTCGGTACCACTAACTGGATCTTGAATATAACGACCAGTAAAGATACCGTCCGGCTCCTGCTCTGCGTTCAGATCACGCTCATCAAGTATTTTTTTACAGTAGGCAAAAATCTCAGCTTTGTTTGCAACGCCTTCAAGTAACTGTGGCAACAAAGAATGATCTGGCGCCACTACAACATAGGTATCGGCATGAAAAGTTTCAAAATGGGCACTAAAGGTCTCAATACTCATATCAAGATCTTTGACCTTAGCAGTGAAGAGCAGGCCTTCACTCTTGCCAATCCAGTTACGCTGCATGAGCTTAACTTTTTCTGACCAGTCTAAACGATCTAAGCCCTCAAGTAATTTTTCGGCGTATTGAGTAATTTTGAGTACCCATTGGCGCACCGGCTTTTGTTCAGTCAACGCGCCACATCGATCACAACCACCGTTAACTACTTCTTCATTTGCCAAACCGGTAAGACACTTTGGGCACCAATTGATTGGCAGGCTACCTTCATAGGCAAGGCCGGCTTTATACATTTTCAAAAAGATCCACTGCGTCCACTTGTAGTAACCAGGATCAGTCGTATTGACCTCTTTATCCCAATCATACATCGCGCCAATAGTTGCTAGTTGACGACGAAAATTGTCTACATTGCGTGCCGTACCGATAGCTGGCTGAATACCTTTTTTGATAGCATCATTTTCAGCTGGTAATCCAAAAGCATCCCAGCCCATAGGATGGAGCACATTGTAGCCCTGCAGGAGCTTAATGCGCGAGTAAACATCAGAGAACACATAGCCCTTCCAGTGACCAACATGAAGTCCTGATCCAGAAGGATATGGAAACATATCGAGGCAGTAATATTTTTTCTTTGTCTTGTCAGACTTTGTTTTAAAATAAGGGTTAGCAGCCCAACGAGAGCGCCATTTCTGCTCTACCTCTTTAAATTCATACGCCATAGATAATCCTGCAGAGTTAAAATAATACTATGTAGTCAACTCAAGCAGTGTAGCGCATGTTTTTAATCAGGTAAACGCAGTATGCGCAGCCAGTAAGTCCTGAATCTAAAGGTTAAAGCCCATGAAACTTCATGGGCTTTAACATAAAATAACGTGAGTTCATAGCTTCAATTTATATGGAAACATTGAGTCGTCCTTTGCATTACAAAAAGAATATACCTGCGTACGTCGTCCCCGCGAAAGCCTGCCCTCGGCTACGATCGAGGGGCGGGGATCCAGGCTCAATATAAAAATCCATATGATTAAAATTGGCAAAACACCACACAGATAATCATTTTTATAAATTTTGATGAATTATCAGCCTGGATCCCCGATCAAGTCGGGGACGACGTAGGCGTGTTCTAATTTTTTTATAAAAATATCGATAGGCTCTTCCTTTTGAAGAATTTTATAACTCCGAACTCACGTTACAATAAGCCTTTTTTAGTCTTCTTGTACACACTCAGAAAGCGGTTTATTAATAAGATCAGCAACACGCTCACGCAGCGGGCCTGTCGGCTGTGCAGGAACCTTATCTTTTTCAGTAAGGTGTATTTTTACTGAAGTGACTTTATGCATAAAATCATTGCTGTGCGCATGCCATTGGTATGCTACCTCAAAAACATCTTTCCCGTACATGCTTTCCAGGTACTTGCTTGGCTCTTTGGGCCCCATGACAGTACACTCGCCAAATTTATATTCCTTTAAAGGAAATAATTCATCGTTGTTTATAAAAATTTCTTCACCATCGCGATACCCATAAATACCATTATTCCCAAAAAGCATATGGTACACGCCTGTTAAAATAAAAATAGGTGCGTAATAAACCCTATTACCGCGTTGCTCGGTCAAGAGAAGGTCAGCAAAAATTTCTTTGTTTTTTATTTTTTCAATTCTAAGAACCACGCCCCAAACCTTTGTGACTCGATAGCCCAAAAAGTTAAAAACTGGATCTAAGCTATAAATTTTTTCTTCACTACTCTTATCAACACAAAGATCAATATCATCGTCCCAAGGGATTATTCCTTGGTGTCGCACAGACCCCAACAATGTTCCGCTATCAATCCAGTACGTAACACCGCAATGTGTAAAAATTTCATGAACATCCTTCATAAGCTGGTACATTTCATGAATTTTACTTGGAGCTGTAAAAATCGGTATCCCAAGTGGCGTTTCGGCAGAACAATTTTCTTTTAGTTGCAACATTTTAAATTGAGTTTTAAGCCAGGCTACCCCTGGAATTTCAAAACAATGGACCGGATTGGCAACCAGAGATAATGCAAAAAAAATATAAGCTATCTTCATGAAAGAGCCTTATTTTAAAAGAAATTTATGTTAGTTACTAAACACGAATTAACGGCGTCTGTGCAAGCTCTTCAAGAGTACGCGCTGACGCGCATTGCATTGCAATCCGCAACTGAGCGCTAAAAATTTTAATTTCTTCATCCAGCGCCTCAGGTGACTGGACCGCAGCGCGCAAGAAAGGAGCTGCAAGGCCTCCCAATGATGCTCCTAGTGCAACGCATTTTGCCACATCAATACCATTGCGCAACCCACCACTGGCAAACAATGGTAGATTCGGAGCCACCCGATGAGCTATTAAAAGTGCTTCAGATGTTGAAATCCCCCAATCAGCAAATGCACGCGCCACTTGTGCATGAAAGCGTGTCGGTGAACGATGATACTCAACTTCGCTCCATGAAGTACCACCAGCACCAGCTACATCTATGGCAGATACACCAGCCGCCACAAGGCTTCGTACGGCGGCATCAGAAAACCCCCACCCAACCTCCTTAGCAACAACTGGCACATTGAGCGTACAACAAACCTGTTCAACTTTTTTTAATAATCCAGCCCAGCGAGTATCACCTTCTGGCTGTACCGCTTCTTGCAACACATTAAAATGAAGTACAAGCGCATCAGCACCAACCATCTCAACCGCTCGCCTACATTCATCAATGCCATAGCTATAATTCAACTGAACAGCGCCAAGATTAGCCAACAGCAAAATATCTGGCGCTACTGACCGAACCTGAAAGGTGGCTGCTAATTTAGGATTTTCAATCGCTGCCCGCTGCGAACCAAGCCCCATCGCAATGCCATGCTTCTGCGCAGCTTGAGCAAGTATAAGATTGATTTGGTGAGCTTCTGGAGTGCCCCCTGTCATCGCAGAAATAAGAATAGGCGCCCGCAAGGAGCGCCCAAAAAGATTTAGGCTCGTATCAATATCTTCTAGATTAATTTCAGGGATAGCCTGATGTTCAAAACGGTAACGCTCTAAGCCAGTTGTTAAATGCGGGAACTGCACATCTTCTTCAAGGTTAATACGGATGTGATCAGTTTTTCGCGTACTGGTAACACTACCCACTATTGTTTGCATAATCCAGTACCCTCTCCCTTATAAAATTAATTAAGCATCGCAAATCAATAACCTTGCTTTAATAATTTCAATCATTGCAGCAACATCAGCTGCAGTATCGCCTTCACCAGAAACAATATGGTCAACCCTACCCTTACAAGGCTCTACATATTTATCATGCATAGGTCTTACCGTGGCCTCAATTTGAGCCTCAATGCTTTCAGCCGTACGCCCGCGCTCTTCCATATCTCTTGCTTTGCGTCGTGCATAACGTTTTTCAGCAGGTGTATCTATAAAAAATTTAAGATCAAAAAGACCATCTAATTCAGGAACTGCAAATATAAGGATACCCTCAACAAGAATAATGTGTTTAGGCCGTACAGTCTTTGCTTCTAGATTATCTCTTGATACCACCACTCTTGAATGAGTCGCAAAATCATAATCTTGTATAACAATAGGCTTCCGCTCTTTAAGATCTAACAGATGCTCTCTGAGCAAGGTAGATTCAAGAGCGTCAGGATGATCAAAATTAGTAACTGCTCGCTCCTCTACTGTTAAATCAGGGGGGAGCTCTATGTAATAAGAATCATGACTAATATCGGCAACATTATCCCCAAAAACCGCTTTTAACTCAGCTGCTAACGCTTTGGTAAATGTAGTTTTACCTGACCCTGTACCACCGGCAATACCAATTACAAGAATCTTTTCAGGGTTAATCATAGAAAAATTTGCTCCAAAAACAAAAACCCTAGCACAACAAACCAGCACCATTAAAACTGACAATATTAATGTACAAAGAAAAAACATCATTCCCCAGAATCAAAGTTCTTGAGAAATATTACTCAATCAGAGCAAACTAGCAAATTTTTAATCGAATTTCACTACATTAAATCTCTTTTTGGTATACTATTCTTTATGGAAAAAAAAGAATTTAAATTAAAATCTCCCTTCCCGCCTGCTGGCGACCAACCAGCTGCAATAAAAGGCTTAGCACGCAATCGGCCAGGCAAATCCTTGCTGCTCGGCGTTACAGGATCAGGTAAAACATTTACGCTGGCAAATGTTATCGAGAAAACACAAAAAAACGTTTTGGTCCTTAGCCCGAATAAAACACTTGCTGCACAGCTTTACGAAGAATTTTCTCTTTTTTTTCCTGATAATAAAGTGTGTTATTTTGTGAGCTACTACGATTACTACCAACCAGAATCGTACATGCCAGCACAAGACATCTACATCCCCAAAGAAACAAAAATTAACAGTGAAATCGAGCGGCTCCGCGTTGAAGCAACGGCTTCGATCATCAATCGCAATGACGTTATCGTGGTAGCTTCAGTTTCAGCCATATACTCGCTCGGCAACCCAGAAGACTACCGCAACCTAGCGTTCCCCATTAAAGTTGGCGACAAAATCACGCGCAAAGACCTTATCGATAAGCTAATCTTCATCCAGTACCAGCGCAATGACGTTGACCTAAAGTTTGGTAATTTTCGGGTTATTGGCAATACCATCACGATTAATTTGCCCTACATCAAAGAAAATTTACGCATAGAGCTTTTTGGTGACCGCATTGATCTGATTGAATTTATTGACAGTAGAGATCATAAATTTTTACAGGCGTTGGATAATTTTCTTATCTTCCCTGCCAAGCATTTTGTCACCCCGCAAGACAAGCGCGATGGCGCCATCGCTCAAATTAAAGCAGACCTTGAGCGTGAGACAGCCGCCATGACTAACCCCCTGTACAAAGAGCGGCTTAATACACGCATCAATCATGATATCGACATGCTACGCGAAACAGGCTACTGCAGCGGCGTTGAAAATTATTCACGTTATTTTGATGGCCGAGCTCCTGGCGATGCTCCGTACAGCTTGTTTGAATTTTTTGGTGATGATTTTTTACTCATCATCGATGAATCACATATCACGCTGCCCCAGCTTGGCGCCATGTACAAAGGTGACCGCTCGCGTAAAAACTCACTCATCGAGTATGGCTTTCGCTTGCAGTCGGCATACGATAACCGTCCGCTGCAATTTGAAGAAATCGAAAAATATTTTAAGGACGTTATTTTCGTCTCCGCGACACCAAGTGCCTATGAGCTTGAGCATGCAGATACAATCATCGAGCAAATTGTGCGCCCTACCGGGATCCCTGACCCGCTGATCGAAATATATCCACGAGAAGGGCAAATCGAACATTTGATCGCACAAATCAATGCCACAACCGAAGCTGGCTATCGCACACTCGTTACCGTGCTAACTAAGCGCGCCGCCGAAGAAATGGCTAACTTTTTAGAAAATCAAAAAATCAAGGTGTGCTACATGCACAGCGATATCAAGACACCACAGCGCACCGAGATGCTGCATAAACTACGCTTAGGTGTCTTTGACTGCCTTGTTGGTATTAACCTGCTGCGCGAAGGCCTCGACTTACCAGAAGTAGCTCTGGTCACGATTATGGATGCCGACATTGAAGGCTTTTTACGCAACGACCGATCATTAATCCAAACCATCGGCCGAGCAGCGCGCAACATCCATAGCAGAGTTTTGTTTTACGCTGATCGCATTACCAATTCAATGCAGCGAGCAATCGATGAAACCCATCGTCGACGCGAGATTCAAATAGCTCACAATGAAAAACAGGGAATCACGCCGATATCAGTACATCGTGATGTCACCAAGAGCATCTCAAGCCTGCAAGAAGCTATCGCTCTGGCTTCCAACTTTAAAAATAAAAAAACCAAGATCAAACCTAAAAACGCAGAAGATGCGCAACAACTTATTGCTCAATTTCAAGAAGCAATGCAGCAGGCAGCTGAGGACCTCGATTTTGAAAAAGCGATCGATTTGCGCGATCATATTATCGCACTGCAAAAACAATTTTTGGATAAATAGATTAGGCTCTGTTGAGTTTTTAACGTAACCATATGATAGCCCCCATCTTTGTGGGGGCTATCATAGTAATACCAATTACACAAATTAATCATACATTTTAAAAACAGCTAACTCTTGCCAATAAGAGGCCACTGGTTATGCAATCCTGCTTTTCGAGCCATAGCTTACTTCGATACGCGATTGCAACGCAATTGTATCGAGGGGTGATCCGAGATCCATTCTAATTCATATGATTGACATCACTAATCAGCTCTAATTCTTTAATCGAATAAGCGCCTTCGCGAATAACGCGTAAATTTTCGCTAGAACAATCAATAATTGTTGATGGGGTACTTACGTGTGTTTTGGTTGTTTCATCAACCACAATACAAGCAACCTCTTTAGCAATCAAAAGGTCTAAATCCTCAACGCGCTCAGCTACCGGCATGCCAGATTTATTGGCGCTTGTTGAAAATAAACCATCGAAATGTTGTAGCACACCCAAAAGTCCTGCGTGGTTGGGGACGCGTAAGGCAATCGTGCCGTCGTGTGATTTTAAATAGGCTGGCAATCCTACATGTGCTTTGAGGATCAAGGTGAGTGGTCCTGGCCAGCAATGCTCTATTAATTTTTGTACTGGTGCTAGTAATGGCCCTGGGATGAAATGTACAAGTTTTGACTTGTCGGCAATTAAAACAATATATGATTTTTCAGCGCGACCTTTAATGTTATTGAGAGCAGCATGTCCAACCGCCGTGGTGTTTGCCAGCAAGCCTAGAACTGTGTCAGAGGCGCCGGCAATAACTTTGCCGTTTTTTATTAATGTGATGATTTGTTGCTGATCGGTAGTGTTTTGCCAAGACAGCTGATTTAAATTATGGTCCATAATCACAATTTCCATTCATTTGAATTAATAGATATTTTTAGCTAATTGCACAGCGATGATTCCTTGAGTTCAATGTAATCATCAGAGGAGGGGAGTTTAAACTCCCCTCTTTTTCTTTGCCAACAAAATCTAGATTATTTAACCTCAATATGCAGATCTGCAATTTTACGATACAGTGTGCTGCGGCTTATGCCAAGCATTTTTGCACTAGCAAACATATTGCCATTTGTTTCTTCGAGCACAATTTTAATGACTGAGCGTTCAACCTCTTCCACAATGAGTGGGTAGATGTTGCCTTCATTGTGAATGCCGATACCGTGGATCATGTGTAGTACTTCTTTGCGTAAAAAATCATATAACGATCCAGTCATAAGATACCGTCCTTATTTCTTCATACGCGCAAAGTGCTGTGCGTACAAAAAATCAAAAAAACAAAATGAATGTCCACGCTTAATGTTGTAATCGATTGTGTAGAGCTGCGCCAATAGCTTTTGAAAATATTCTGGCTGGTAGTTTTGCCACTCGCGGGTGATGAAGCTGTAGGGAAGTTTAAATCCCATCTTCTTTGCTAATATAATATTTTTTTGTTGTGCAAAAGTAATCACGTGAAACGCTCGCCACCATTGATCGTGCCAAAACGCGAGCCAAAAAACCGGTGGGTATTCGCTACTGATATTGCTCCAGGTTGTAAAAAAGCTGCGGTCTCGTTTAAAAAACGCCTGACTTAAATTTGAAAGCTCCGCACTGAGCGGCAGCAACGGCGTGAGGTAGCGCACAAAATCAGGAAGGTGTTTGACGTGGACCAGCTCAATGCTATCTAGAATTGTTATAAACAAATTAAGAGGGAGCTGCTGATTTTGATTGAGCAGCGCTTCGATGACGCTCCGCTTAGGCGGATTAGCTAACGTTTTAGATGCAAATAGTTGCGCTAGCGCCATGCCATCCGCCGCGGTTATATCAACAGGGAGCTGGATCGTTTGTAGCGAAATTTTTGCTGGAACTTCTTGCACAAAAAGCGCAATGCGGTTCTCGCCTACATAACCATTTAAGCCAGCCAGTAAAGCATCACGGTTTTTTGTTGTAAAGCCATCTTCTACATCACCAAGCCAGAAAAATGAAGCTTGGCCGAGGACAGTTTGTTGTAATAGAGGTAAAAGTGTTTTTACGTCTTGGGTTGAAAGCTGCACGCGGCTGCGAGGGATTGTTAAAATTTTGTCTGCTTCAATTTTTTGCAGTACCTTGCGCATGAATTGATACGGAAAGCTGTTTGATACAAAACAGGTTACTGGTGTGCGCTGCCAGTACGCAGGATCAAAAACAATATTTAAAATTTGTTGGATAGTCATATTTTTACTGCAGGTGTCGTCTAAAGGTTTGTTCGATAATTTGAATATGGTGCTCAAGCATACCACGCAAGCTGTGCACCGTGTAGGCATCTTGTTGTAATGGTGCTAGCGCTTTGGAAATAATCGTTTCAAATATAAACGTTTTTTCTAGAACCAACTCTTTGCGGAAATTATACAGCGAGCAAATAGCTTTGAGCTCAACTAATTTGTGCAACAATACAACGTCTTGGGAGATAAAGTGTTGTGTTGGCATTAGCCATTCAACCGTTGTTTTGAGTACATAACCTTGCTGTGGGCAGGTTGCAACATCGTAACCTTGTCGCTGAAAAGTGTTAACCAATGCATCATAAAGCAGCTGGCTTATTGGTTCGGCAGCGGTGTCATTGATTGGCATGGCAATAAAAATTGGGGTCTGTGGCCGTGAGGCAATGCGCACGCGGTGACTGCAGGCAGGTAGCATGAGAAGAAGGAATAGAGGAATTACTCTGAACAGGCCATTGAATAATTTCTTGTTAAAAAGAAGCCTGTTTTTGCTGTCGTTTCCTCGAAGGAGGGAATCCAGGTTTTTTATTAATTTAAAAAAATTAAGGATATTTCCCTGAAGAGATCTATGAGTGAATATTGTTTGGAACAAAGCTGAATTTAAAATCAATGCAATCCTTGCTCTTGCCTGGATCCTCGCCTTCGCGAGGACGACCGAACAAGTAATGTTCTAGATTGGTACTAGCAATGCACAAAAATTTTATTTTTATGATTTCACAATGCGGTTACCAAGGCTGAATGGGCCGGGTTTTTGATTGTTTTGTTGAGTGGGTGTGGCAGGTGCTTGGCGAGAATTGCGTTGACGATCTTGGCTCATATTCAGCAACGCTGTGATGTTTTCGTTGAGCTCACTTGCTTCAAGATCAAGTGTGGCAAGCTTTTGCGCGGTAACGGTAAAAATCTGTTTTACGCTTTCTTGAGCAAGTGCTTTAGCCGCATCAAATTGCTCCCAGGCGAGTGGTGTTTTTTCTGACGTGCCTTGCACCTCAACGAGACGGTTGCCTTGCGTGATGATGAAATTAAAGTCAGCTTCGGCAGCACTATCTTCTGGGTAGTCAAGATCGGTAGCTAAGTGGTCCTTAACGAATCCAACAGAGATACCGGCGATACGTTCAACAAAGATATTAGAGCTGGTAATTTTTTTATCAAACCAGCGCTTGGTAGCTATTTCAAGCGCTAGACTTGCGGCCGTAATACAAGCAACGCGTGTGCCGCCATCAGCTTGCAAGACATCGCAATCGATAAGAATAGTTTTATCGCGTAGCAATGAAAGATCAACGCAGGTGCGTAAGCAGCGACCAAGAAGTCGCGAGATTTCAACACTGCGAGCGTTGCGCTGCGCTTGTGATGATTCACGATTATTGCGTTGATGAGTAGAGCTTGGCAACATGGCATATTCGGCGGAAAGCCACCCAACAGGTTGACCCTTGAGAAAGGGTGGCAACCCTTGTTGTAGCGTAATGCTGGCAAGTACCTTGGTGTTGCCCTGCGAAAATAGAACTGATGCGCTTGTATAACCAAGCGCATCAACTACAAAATCTATCGCACGAATTTCATGCGGTGCGCGCTCAAGGGCGCGCACCAAATTAGTGAGATTGCTTTCCATCGCGTAATTGCTCTTATTTTTCGAGTTCAGGAGCAATAAGGCGGACTTTGCCTGTATCAGGGTCAATCGCAATAACCTTAACCATTAGCCTGTCATTCAGTCTAAGATCTTGGTTTAGAGTTTGTTGGCGATGACGCGCGATGGTGGAAATGTGTACTAAGCCATCTTTGCCTGGAATAACTTCAACAAAGACACCAAAGTCAGTTAGGCGGCGAACAACACCTTCATAGGTGACGCCGATTTCAACTTCTTTAGCCAAGCGACGCACCCATTCTTCAGCCATCTTTGCAGACTCTGCGTTCTTTGCAAAGATCAGCACGGTACCATCGTCTTCAATCTCAATCTGAGTTCCAGTTGTAGCAACGATTTCTTTAATGATTGAACCGCCAGGTCCAATAATCGCACCAATTTTATCTTGTGAAATCTTCAATGAGAAGATTCTCGGTGCGAGTAGTGAAAGCTCTCTCTTCGGTTCGGTCATAACTTTGCGCATTTCGCCCAAAATATGTAGACGAGCTACGCGTGCTTGACCAAGTGCCTTAGCAAGCAATTCACGGGAAAGACCAACTTTGTCTTTGATGTCGAGCTGGAAAGCCATAATGCCATCGTCGGTACCGGTGACTTTAAAGTCCATCAATCCAAGCGCATCTTCTTCACCTAAAATGTCGGTCAATACATGGTGTTGGCCTTTTGAGTCAAAGAACAACCCCATAGCAATGCCACTTACCATTTGCTTGATTGGGATGCCAGCTTCCATAAATGCAAGTGTAGTAGAACATACAGTTGCCATTGATGAAGAACCGTTAGATTCAAGCACATCCACTACTGAGCGTATTGTGTAAGGGAAGCTCTCGATGCTTGGCAATACAGCCAAGAAAGAGGTTTCAGCCAAGTAACCATGACCAATTTCACGACGACCAACTGCGCGCATAGGCTTTGCTTCACCAGTTGAGAATGGTGGGAAATTGTAATGAAGCATGAAACGCTTTTCTTGTAATCCGCCATGAAGACTCTCAATTTTTTGAGCATCTTGTCCTGAACCAAGAGTGATCGATGCAAGCGCTTGTGTTTCACCGCGTTGAAATACCGCTGAACCATGCGCGCAAGGCAATACGCCAACTTCACACATAATTGGACGTACTTCATCTAAGCGACGGCCATCGATACGAATTTGGCGTTTAGCAATAACATCAGGAATGATTTTTTTGATTTGAAGATTGAACAAGTAGTTAAGAACTGAAGTAGGAATAGTTGCTGCTGCGATATCAGCGGCAAAGTTTTTAACTACTTTTTCTTGCAATGCAGCTAACGCTTCGCTGCGAATTTTCTTTGCTTTACCAAAGAAAGCATCAACATCGTCATAGCTAACATGTTTAGCAATTTGTTCTAACCAGTGATCAAAATTATAGGTCTTTTTAAGAGCAACTTTAGGCTTGCCTACTTCTTTTTGTAGCGCAAGTTGCCAGTCGATTTGTTTTCTAATGATCTCATGGGCTTTAAGTAAAAGCTCAATGAGTTCTTCTTCGGTAGCGTTGTTACAATTACCTTCAACCATACAAATACCAGCTTGTGTGCCAGCAACGATGATGTCAGCGGTAGATGTTTCTTGGTCGGTATGGGTAAGATTAAATTCCCACTTACCGTCAATTTTACCAATCTGTACAGCGCCTATAGGCCCCAAGAAAGGGATATCAGATATTGTCAAAGCAATGGATGAACCAAGAATTCCCAACACGCTGTTTGGAAAAGTACCATCCGAAGAATGAACGGTAGAAATAATCTGCACTTCGTTAAAGTATTCTTGTGGAAATAGCGGACGAATTGGACGATCGATAAGACGTGAGTTTAACACTTCTTCATCGCTCAGTTTGCCTTCGCGCTTGAAAAAACCACCAGGTACTTTACCAGCAGCGGAAGTACGTTCACGGTACTCAACTGTTAATGGGAAAAAACCCATGAATTCCTTGGGTTCATTTCCGGCAACAGCCGTACAGAGAATTATGTTCTTACCGGCCTTAAGCCACGCAGCTCCATTTGCCTGCCGAGCATACTTGTTCAGTTCTACTTCAAGTCCCAACTCAGGGTTAGAAAAAATTTGATTCATTAAGATCCTCGACGCTTGTGAGCTCTATAAAAAATTATCAAAAGGTGCGTAGGGTAAGACCGCCACTGGCGATAGCCTACAGATAGCCAACCTGTTTGAGTGAGGCTACAAGCTTGTTATGTGCTTCTGGCTTATTTAATTTCAAGTACTTTAGGAACGCTCTGCGTTTACCAACTAAACACACCAAACCGCGACGGGAGTGATGGTCTTTTGGAAATTGTCCCAAATGTACGTTAATTTGACGAATGCGTTCAGAGAAAATCGCAACTTGAACTTCTGAAGAGCCGGTATCAGTAGTGTTTACGGCAAACTTCTTGATCAGTTCTTGTTTTTGCGCTGTGTTTATCATGAAAAGTACCTCATTTAATCTAGATTAAAAATTCAAGTTTATTCAAAAATTAGGCGCGAGCAGGATCGAACTGCTGACCCTCGCTACGTCAAAGCGATGCTCTACCACTGAGCTACGCGCCTAAAAACTCTAAAGACCGCTCTAGGTTGACTCTTGAAGCTTAATTTTATCAAGCCCCGCTTCCAACTGCTCCTCGGTACGTGCTTTACGCTCATACTCTGAAACATCTTCACCAAGCATTTTTTGCTTAAATGAAGCTATGCCTGTACCAGCCGGGATGAGTTTACCAATTACTACGTTTTCTTTCAACCCGTATAAGTAATCAATTTGACCTACGAGTGAAGCTTCCGTTAGAACACGCGTGGTTTCTTGGAACGAAGCTGCTGAAATAAAGCTTTCTGTGCCAAGTGACGCTTTGGTAATACCCATAAGGATAGGCTTTGTTGTAGCAATACGCTTACCAGCCTTCATCATTGTAGTATTAACCGCTTTTAAGTGGTTCTTATCAATGCGATCACCAACAACGAAGTGCGTTTCGCCTGGATCAACAACACGTACTTTTCGTAGCATTTGTTTAACAATCAACTCTATGTGTTTATTGTTAATTTCTACACCTTGCAGGCTGTAAATTTCTTGAATCTCTTTTGTGAGGTATTTTTGCACCTCGTCTGGTCCAAGAATGCGCAAAATGTCATGTACGTTTGGTACGCCAGAACTGAGTGCGTCACCAGCTTTTACGTATTCATTATCTTCGACGTTAAGATGTCGTGATCGTGGTACGTTGTATTCAAATACTTCGCCGATGTCAGTTGTTACTGTGACGCGACGTTGTCCGCGATGCAAGCCACCAAATTTTACCACACCATCAACATCACTGATGATAGCCGGATCTTTTGGAATACGAGCTTCAAAGAGTTCCGCAACGCGAGGCAAGCCCCCGGTAATATCCTTTGTACGCTTTTCTTCACGAGGAAGCTTTGCAAGAATATCGCCCGGTAAGACTTCAGTACCTTCTTCAATAGTTAAGACTGCACCAGTTGGCAGGTAATAACGACCTTCTTCCATACCGTCATTATCAACAACCATAATATACGGTTGTCGTTTTTCTTCTCGACGCTCTAAAATCGTTTTACGAGAACAACTACTTGTATCATCGTATTGCTCTTGGTAGGTAACGTTTTCAATCAAATCGACATACTGAATTTTTCCAGCTTTGTCTGTCAAGATGATCTTAGACGGTTCCCATTCTGCAAGTTTTTGACCAACGATAACGTTATCGTTTGGTTTGACGTGCAAGAGGGCGCCATAACCAAGCTTCAATTCTTCAAGTTCGCGCCCGTCTTCAGCAACGATAACCAATTTTGCTTTACGGTTCATAACAGTCAGCGCGCCAACTCTATTCTTAACAGCCTGTACTTCACGGAAAATTACTTTTCCTTTGAACTGAGATTTGTGAGCTGTTTGTTCAACAACACCGGTTACTGTACCCCCAACGTGGAAGGTTCTCATGGTTAGCTGTGTACCAGGTTCACCGATCGATTGTGCGGCGATAATACCAACAGCAGCACCAACTTCAACCAATTCATGCGTTGAAAGATCCATACCATAACAGGTTGCACATACGCCACGTTTAGACTGGCAGCTCAATACAGAGCGAACTTTGACTTCAACGGCTGATGATTCACGAACCGCATTAACGATTGATTCGGTAAGTAGCTCACCTTTTTTACAAAGAAGCTGACCCTTAACCGGATCCATAACATCTTCAGCTGCAATACGACCGAATATTTGACGAGCAAGTGACTCTATCACTTGGCCAGATTCAGCGAGATCGGTAACTGAGATATAACCAAGCGAGTTACAATCTTTATGATTGATAACTACGTCCTGAGCAACGTCAACTAAACGACGGGTCAAATAGCCCGAGTCAGCTGTTTTAAGTGCTGTATCCGCAAGACCTTTACGAGCACCATGTGTTGAAACAAAATATTCAAACACATTGAGGCCTTCTTTGAAGTTTGCTAGAACCGGAGTTTCCATAATTTCGCCGGATGGTTTAGCCATAAGACCTCTCATCGCAGCCAACTGACGGATCTGAGTTCTAGATCCACGAGCACCAGAATCAAGCATCATGAAGACAGGATTGAACGGTGTCTTTTCCTTGTCGTCATTAAGTGATGCTTCACGATCTTGCGCTTCAAGGACTGTTATCATGTCGTTAGTAATATCTTCGGTTGTACGCGCCCAAATCTGTACGATTTTGTTATAGCGTTCACCGTTTGTTATTGCGCCATCAAGGTAAAGCTTTTCAGTCTTTTCTACCTCTTTAGTGCTACGCTCTAACGATTCTTTTTTAGTTTCTGGGATAATCAAATTGTCGATAGACAATGAGATACCACCAAAAGTTGCATAAGAAAAACCAAGTGATTTGATTTTATCAAGTGATACAACAGTTGCTTCGCTACCAAAACGTTTGTGAAGTCTTGAGATAAGTTTTACCAAATCTTTTTTCTTCACTGCTTTGTTAATCCACTCAAAATCAGATCCAGCTGGCAAGGTTTCATAAAGTATGATGCGACCAACTGTCGCACTTACTAGAGCTTGATCAGCCGCTAGGCGGATATTAACCGAAGCGTGTACATCTACTTGACCGTGTTGATACGCAGCAATAACTTCTTCAATATTTGAAAAGTTCAGCCCTTCACCAAGAATATTTTTGCGGCCTTTGGTCAAATAATAAAGACCAAGAACCATATCTTGTGATGGTACAGCAATCGGACGTCCATTTGCTGCTGAGATAATATTCTTTGTTGAAAGCATTAAGTTTAACGCTTCTGTACGTGCTTTTTGGCTAAGCAAAACGTGAACGGCCATTTGGTCACCGTCAAAATCCGCGTTGAATGCCGAACATACAAGAGGATGAATCTTAATAGCTTTGCCTTCTACAAGAATAGGAAAGAACGCTTGAATACCAAGGCGGTGAAGCGTTGGTGCACGATTTAGCAATACTGGGCGATCTTTAACAACCGCTTCAAGAGCTTCCCATACTTCAGGCGTCATTTCTTCAACCATGCGCTTTGCTACACGCAAATTTGGAGCAAGTTCGCGCATTTGTAGTTCTACATAAACGTATGGCTTGAAAAGTTCCAAAGCCATAATTTTAGGAAGACCACATTGGTGCATCTGTAGCTCAGGATCAACAACGATAACCGAACGACCTGAATAGTCTACACGCTTACCGAGCAAGTTTTGACGGAAACGACCTTGCTTGCCACGCAGCATTTCACTGAGCGATTTGAGAGGGCGCTTGTTGGAGCCTCGTACTGGCTGGCCACGCCTACCGTTATCGATCAGAGCATCGACTGATTCTTGTAACATACGTTTTTCGTTTTTGATAATAACGTCTGGAGCTTCAAGCTCAATCAAACGCTTTAAACGAATGTTTCTGTTCAGTACGCGTCGGTATAGATCATTTAAGTCTGAGCTCGCAAAACGACCACCCTCAAGAGGTACAAGCGGACGCAAGTCAGGTGGCAGCACAGGCAACACTTCCTGAATGATCCACTCAGGTCTCATATTAGCGTGCGAAAGGCCTAACAGTGCTTTAAAGCGCTTTGCCAAGCGATGTTTTGCAGCAACAGATGACGTTTTGTTGTACTCTTCTTCAATCTTACGAACTTCAAAGATTAGATCCATGCTTGCAAGCAAAATACGAACTGCTTCTGCGCCCATGTCTGCCTTGAAAACAATGTCGTCCATATTCTGATTCAAGTATTCTTCATGTTCCTGAGCAGACAATAAAGTCTTTTGAGGGTATGGAGAATTACCTTGGTTGAGAACAACGTAACTATCAAAATAAATGATACGTTCAAGATCACGTACCGTCATATTTAAAATCAAGCTTAAATAGCTTGGAATGCCCTTCAAAAACCAGATATGGCAGACCGGCGAAACCAAATTAATGTGGCCCATACGTTCACGACGTACACGGGCCTGAATTACTTCAACACCGCACTTTTCACAGGTAACACCGCGATGTTTCATGCGCTTGTATTTGCCGCAGTTACATTCCCAGTCTTTTACTGGACCGAAAATGCGTGCGCAAAAAAGACCATCACGTTCAGGCTTAAGTGTGCGATAATTGATAGTTTCTATCTTCTTCACTTCGCCATAAGACAATGAGCGAATCTTTTCCGGTGATGCAATCCCTATGCGGATTGCATTAAATTGAGTTGTGTTTATATACTCGCGAAAACGTTCTAGCATTCTGTTATTCACCGACTTGCTCCTTACTGGTCTTGAAGAGGTCTACTTGTAAACCTAGACTCTGCAATTCTTTGACTAACACGTTGAAGGACTCTGGGATACCCGGCTCTGGGACTTCATCACCACGGACAATTGCTTCATACGCTTTAATACGACCGTTAACGTCATCAGATTTAATGGTTAGCATTTCTTGCAAGGTAAAGGCAGCACCATATGCGTACAATGCCCAAACTTCCATTTCCCCGAGACGTTGACCACCAAACTGGGCTTTACCGCCGAGTGGCTGCTGGGTAATAAGTGAGTATGGCCCAACAGAGCGTGCGTGGAGTTTATCATCTGCTAAATGGTTCAGCTTCATCATATAGATTTGTCCAACCGTAACTGGTTGATCAAACGATGTTCCTGTTCTTCCATCAAACAACATGAAGGTACCGTTTGCTGGCAAACCAGCATCAAGCATGAGACTTTGAATATCTCTTGTATAATCAGCACCATCAAATACTGGTGTTTTGGTATGTAGGCCGGATTTTGCAACTTTTTCAGCAAAAATCGTAAGGCCTTCATCACCGTATTCTTTTTCAACTGAGTTAACAACTTCAGCGCCAAAGTACTTGGTCAACCATTGCTTGGTTTCTTTAGCTGAAAAATCACCAAGTTGCGCACTAAGCGATTCAGCGATTCTCTTGCCGGCAATACCAAGCATTGTTTCAAGAATTTGACCAATATTCATACGTCCAGGAACACCAAGTGGATTTAGTACTATGTCTACTGGGGTGCCATCTTCAAGGTACGGCATATCTTCTGGATTAACAATTCGTGATACCACACCCTTGTTACCATGACGACCTGCCATTTTATCACCAACTGAAAGTGTGCGCTTTGTAGCAACATAGACCTTAACCATCTTAATAACACCAGATGGTAGATCATCCCCTTTACGCAGGCGGTTGATTTGCTCTTCTTTAAGAGCAGTCAACACGTGTACTTGGTTATCAAGTACATCGCGGAATGATTTAATTTGGTCAAAAGCTTCTTTACTTGAAGGTTCAACTTCAAGCAAGCGCTCAGTTGTAGCTGCTTCTAAAAGAGATTTATCAAAGACTCCCTGAACAACCAAATCTTTATGTTTGGCGCCCGAGCTCTTAAGACCTTCTAATTGCTGAAGAAGTCTCTCTTTGATGTTTTCTTTTAAAACATCAAGTTGATAAGAGAAGTTTTCTTCAATGCGAGTGGTTTCTTTTTGAACAATGTCTTTATAACGCTTGTCCTTACGAATACCGCTACGCGAGAAAACCTTTACATCGATAACACTGGCTTCAACCCCTGGTGGCACGCGCAAGGAGGTATCACGTACTTCACGAGATTTTTCACCAAAAATTGCGCGGAGCAATTTTTCTTCTGGCGAAACTTGTACGTCGCCTTTAAGCGTTACTTTACCAACAAGAATATCCCCAGGCTTCACACGGGTACCGACTTTTACGATACCATCTTCATCAAGCGCTTCAAGATCTTTTTCAGGAACGTTTGGAATATCACGAGTGATTTCTTCAGCCCCAAGCTTGGTATCGCGTGCTTCAACGATAAATTCTTCAACGTGTACAGAAGTAAAAACGTCGTCAGAAACCAATCGCTTGTTTACAACTATAGCATCCTCAAAGTTGTAACCTTGCCATGGCATAAAAGCCACCAAGATATTAGAACCAAGTGCCAGTTCACCATTACGTGTTGCTGGGCCGTCGGTAAGAATATCACCCTTTTTGATCTTCTGCCCAACTATTACTATTGGTACATGATGTATCCAAGTGTTGTGGCTGGATCGAGCATATTTTTTAAGAGTATAAATATCAACGGATCGCGAAAGGACTTCAGCATCGCTGCCAGTAATTTTATCCAACTTGACGATAATCTTATCTGCTGCGACATAAATAATGGTACCTGGATTTTTTGCTAGAACAACTGAACCTTCAGTTGAACCAAGCTCAAATTCCATACCGGTACCGACGAGCGGTGTTTCACATTTAACGAGAGGCACGGCTTGTCGTTGCATGTTCGAACCCATCAATGCTCGGTTTGCGTCATCATGTTCCAAGAATGGAATAAGTGCCGTTGCAACAGAGAACAATTGCTTAGGTGAAGCATCAACATAAGAAAGTTCATCAACTTCTTTTTTAACGTAGTCACCATCGTGGCGAGCTAATATTTTGGTTGATAAAATGTTGTTCTTAGCGTCAAGCTCAAGATTTGATTGCGCGATGAATTTACCCTGTTCCTGAAACGCATCAAGATATATTGCATCACTAGAAACCTTGCCATCCTCTACCTTGCGGTATGGCGTTTCAATGAAGCCAAGCTCATTGACTTTTGCATAGGTTGAAAGCGATGAAATAAGACCGATGTTTTGACCTTCAGGAGTTTCAATTGGACAAATGCGGCCATAGTGGGAGGTGTGAACGTCACGCACTTCGAAAGTAGCGCGTTCACGCGTAAGACCACCGGGCCCAAGAGCAGAAAGTCGACGCTTGTGAGCCATTTCTGCAAGCGGATTGGTTTGGTCCATAAACTGAGAAAGTTGACCAGTGCCAAAAAACTCACGTAGTACGGCAGATAGCGGTTTAACATTCAAGAAATCATATGGCATCAATGCTGCATAATTTTCTTGCAAACGGAATCGCTCCTTAACAATACGTTCGATACGTGCAAAACCAACATAAAGCTGACTTTGTAACAATTCTCCAACGAGACGTACGCAACGATTACCAAGGTGATCGATATCATCAAGCTCACCTTCACCACGCTCTTTTAAGCCAATGAGGTATTTAACGGTAGCAACGATATCTTCTTTGCTGAGATGGGTGATTTCTTCTACAACCTTCAGAGCAAGTTTGCGGTTGGTGCGGATACGTCCAACAATTGTTAGGTCGTAAAAACGAGGATTGAAGAACATATTGCTTACGTATTCTTCCATAATCTTAAGCGTTGGAATATCTCCAGGCTTAAGCTTGGTATAAATTTCCTTAAGCGATTCTTCATATGTTAGATTTGTATCGTGAGCAAATGTAAGCGCTAAGGTTGGTTGTAATACATAACCAGATGATTGAATAACACTAATAACATAGCCGCTTAATGATGAGAGATGCTCAATAATTTCTTCAGTCAAGATTGTGCCTTGCTGAATGATAATTTCGCCAGTCTCTTCATCCATAATATCGCGAGCCATGATACGACTAACCAAGCTGGTTTTACGTACTTGCATGTAAACGATGCCATCCTTCAAAAGTTTGTCGATATTTGCTTTTGTAAGACGTTTACCAATAGTTAACTTAGCTTCAACTTCTTTAACCAGGGTGCCAGCTTCAAGTCGTTGGCCTACAAGGTTGTAAGTAATAGGCTTAAAAAAACCTTCATCACGGATTTCGATATCATCGAAACCATAAAAAGTTTCAAGAAGCAGCTTACGATCTATACCAATTGCTTGTAAGAAAGTGGTAACAAGGATTTTTTTCTTTTTATCGATACGAACGTACAATAGATCGTTGTGATCAAATTCAAAATCGATCCAAGAACCGCGGTTTGGAATGATTCGAGCAATATGATAAGGCTGACCTCTAAAGTCTTTGGATTTCTTGCTCAATGAGAACATAACACCGGGCGCACGATGCATTTGGCTGACGACTACGCGATCAACACCATTGATCAAAAAAGTGCCTTGACTGCCAAGAGCAAAACGATTGTCTTGGTCTTCATATAAATCAACCATAGCTGGAAGATCACAGAAGAACACGTCTTGTTCTTTGATGTCGCGAATGCTTTTAACATTCGTTTGCTCATCAATATCCCAACTGATGAGCTGCATTTTCACCTTAAGAGGCAATGAAAATGTTTTACCACTGTAACGACATTCATCAACTGATGGTGATGGTTTAATGGTTACGCGTGAAAAACATTTTTTGCAATGTTGGTATGATGCAGTTTCTTTTTTGCAATGAGGGCAGGAATTATTTTTTAAGGTATTGGTACCACCTTTTTTACAAGAGGAGCAAGTCCACTTGTAGCGGTTTTGAATACCGGTTGATTGCCCGCAAACACATTTCCACTCACCAAGCTCATAACTCACATATTCAAGCGAAATGCGCTCGTTATGTTCAATTGGAAAGGTATCTCTTAGAACCTTTTCCAAACCAATGTTACGTCGTTCACTAGGTAAGCAGTCAAGTTGTACAAAATCGTTGAACGACTTTGATTGGACTTCGATAAGATTAGGAAGTGAAACCACTTCCTTGATTTTCCCGTAATTTTTTCTAAAAAGGCCTTTACTTACGAGAATCTTATCAAGCTGGTGTGCCCGTGCCATTTGAGACATTCAGTAGCTCCTAACAGTAATGCGCCAAAACCGCTGGATAAAGCAACGCTTTATTATGTTCTCTAGAAAACTAAAGACTCCGTTTCAGATATTTTGACTATCTGAAACGGGGTCTTTTTTAAAAAATCTCGAACTGTGCAGAGAGTAAGAATTATGATAGTTCTACTTTTGCGCCAGCTTCTTCTAAAGCCTTTTTGATCTTTTGAGCATCTTCTTTTGGTGCTGATTCAGCAACAACAAAAGGAGCGCTTTCAACAGCTTTCTTAGCATCGCCCAAAGATAGGGTTGAAACAGTTCTCAAAGCTTTAATAACTTTGATTATTTCTGTGCCTGATTCTTTCAACGTTACTTTGAATTCGTTCTTTTCTTCAGCTGCTGGAGCTGCTGCGCCTGCTGCTGGAGCTGCGACAGCAGCCATTGCAGTAACGCCAAAACGTTCTTGAAGGTCTTTAACGAACTGGGAAAGATCCATTACGGACATTTTGCCAATTTCTTCAATTAGATGTTCATGTTTGGATGCCATGCTTTTGACTCCCTATTGGTTAGCAAATCGATTGAGCTAAGTGGTACTAAACTTAAAAATACGCCTAAATCACATTTAACACGAGCATCACGTGCAAAAATACGACAATTACTGCTGTGCTTCTTGTTGTTCTTGGTCTTTGTTTACTTTAGCTTCCAAGGTGCCAACTAGGCTGACCATTGGTGCTTGTAAAGTGTACACAAGTGTAGCAAGAAGGACTTCACGTGATGGAATGGAACCGAGTGCAACAACTTCTTCTTTAGAGATCAAACGCTCTTCGAAGAATCCTGCTATAATCGTAAGAGCCTCGTTTGCTTTTGCAAATTCAACAATACGTTTTGCAACGACGGTAGCTTCAGTTTTTGCAAAAATTAGACCAACCTGGTCTTCGAATTTTTCTGCAAACGCAGCAACGCCAGCAACATCTTTTGAAGCGATCTTCATAAGACGAGCTTTTGTTACTTTAAAAGTACCTGATGCTTCACGGACTTGCTTTCTCAATTTCTGCATCAGCTGTACTGGCAGACCTTTATAATTGATCAAGAAGGCTGCTTCGGCACCTTTAAACATTGCGCGAACGTCGGCTACAACTTGTTCTTTTTCTTGACGATTCATGATTTTATTCCTTTATTTTAGCCGCAGACTAAAACGTTACACCATCTCATCGGGATTAAGTACAAGACCAACACCCATGGTTGATGATACAGAAAGTTTTTTAACAAACTTACCTTTGGAAGCTGCAGGCTTGTTAGAACGAACCGCCTGAACGAGTGCTGAAAGGTTTTCAGCAAGTTTTTCAACGCCAAATGACACTCTGCCAAAAGGAGCGTGTAGTACGCCAGTTTTATCGTTTCTGAAAGAAACGCGACCTTTTTTTAGATCACTTACGATACTAGTAATATCAAAAGTTACCGTGCCTATTTTTTTGTTAGGCAGTAAACCCCGAGGCCCAAGTATCTTTGCAACGCGCCCCACGAGAATCATTAAGTCAGGCGTGGCAACAGCTGCTTCAAAATCCAACCAACCGGATTCGATCTTAGCAACTAAATCTTCCGTACCGACATAGTCAGCACCAGCTTTTTTAGCTTGTTCTTCGTATTCGCCTTTTGCAAATACAAGTACGCGCATTTTCTTACCAGTACCGTGAGGTAATAGTACAGACCCACGAACGGTTTGTTCGCCCTTTGCAGCGTCGATACCAAGGCTGATATCTACGTCAACTGATTCGTCGAATTTTGCAGGGGCGTTTTTTACAACAAAATCCAGAGCATTTTTCCAGGTCGCTACATTAGCGGTCTTCAAAAGCTCTTTGGCCTTTGCTAGTTTTTTTCCAGCTTTATTCATGAATTTTCCACGAGTTGAACAACATTATTACTAATCAATTACAACAAGACCCATGCTGCGAGCGCTTCCTACGATCATGCGCATTGCAGCTGCTACGTCAAATGCGTTAAGATCTTGCATTTTTATTTTTGCAATTTCTTCTACATCACTCATTTTGACGGTACCAACCTGTTCTTTGCTTGGATTTTTTGCGCCTTTTTTAACGTTGGCACGTTTTTTCAAAAGCTCTGACACTGGAGGTGTCTTGCAGATGAAATCGTAAGTCTTGTCGACGTACACAGTAATGATTACCGGTACTGTTTCGCCCTTGCGACTTGCAGTAATAGCATTGAACTTTTTACAAAAGTCCATGATGTTCAAACCGTGTTGGCCCAATGATGAACCAATCTGCTGACCAGGAGTAGCTGCGCCACCCGCGATTTGCAGTCGAATATTAGCTTTGATCTTTTTCTTTGAAATATTTGACATATCAGCCACCTATGAAGTTTGGAGTGATTACTTTTTCACTTGATCGAACCCAAGTTCGACCGGGGTCATGCGTCCAAAAATACTTACCATAACAGTGAGGCGCTCTTTGTCTTCATCGACCTTGTCAATGATGCCAACGAAGCCAGAAAATGGCCCACTGCAGATATGAATTTCACTTCCTGATATGAAGTTTTCCTTATCTGACGCAAGCGCAAGCTGTCCGGACATTTGCGTAAAGATTCGTTCTACCTCACGATCCGAAAGTGCGACCGGACGTTCTCCCCCAAGGAAACGGGACACGCGTGGAGTGGTCGAAACCATTCTAAACGTTTCTCCTGTCATTTCCATCTGGACGAGAAGATATCCGGGGAAAATTTTTTCTTTTTTGGACTCCCCCTCGGAGAATAACGAAGCAATTTCACTGGCAGGGATGAGAATTTGACCAACTAAGTCATCAAGAGTTTCCTCTTGGACCCGTTTCTCAATGTCCCTTTTCACAATGTCTTCGAAACCCGTGTAAATTTGAATTACATACCAGCGCTTCATATCTTACTTGTCAACTCCATCAGGTACTTTTATCAAAAAAACCTAGCTGTAAACTCTTACGCTACGAAAGTGCGGGTGACATAACCAAATATGCCATCCATCGAGCCTAGTATTGCTGCAAATACTACAACAAGCAGGCAAACAATAATTACCGAGCCCGTCAGTTCATCACGTGAAGGCCAAGTAATTTTTTTGACTTCAGATTTTGTTTCATTAACAAAAACTATAAACTTGCTTATAAAATTTGCGTTCATAAAAAGCTCTTTCCAATTCGTCTTCAAACTATTCTTTGGCGGGTCAGGAGGGACTCGAACCCCCAACAAGCGGATTTGGAGTCCGCCGCTCTACCATTGGAGCTACTAACCCGCGCCTTTTCCTATTTTACTTCTTTATGAATTGTATGGCGTCTCAATCTTGGGCAGTATTTCTTCAGAGACAGTTTGCCGAATTGTCTTTTCTTAGAAACCATAATGCTGTAGTTACGCATCCCGCTTTCCGTACACTCAAGATGTACGATCGTTCTATTTTTTGCCATTTTCGCTACCTTTGCATGAACCTATCGAACAACCTGGAGCCCGCGAGCGGACTCGAACCGCTGACCTCCCCCTTACCAAGGGGGTGCTCTGCCAACTGAGCTACGTGGGCCTGCATAATTTTCAAACCAATGATATACAAATTTTAAAACATCGCAAATTTTTTCTATAAAAACAGCGATGTTTTACAATTTATCTTAAATGGAGCTGGCAACTGGATTTGAACCAGCGACCTGCTGATTACAAATCAGCTGCTCTACCACTGAGCTATGCCAGCCCAAAATTTTCTGGAGCGGGAAACGGGGCTCGAACCCGCAACCTACAGCTTGGAAGGCTGTCGCTCTAGCCAATTGAGCTATTCCCGCATGCTTAAAACGGCTTCATGGTTGGTTTATGGTGGGGAGAACAGGATTCGAACCTGCGAAGGCTGAGCCAACGGATTTACAGTCCGTCCCCTTTGGCCGCTCGGGAATCTCCCCATAATTTTTAATCGGAAAGCCGAAAAATGATGTGAGCAAACCAATATCAACCGCTATAAGCGAAAATGATGATAGATGGTTTGGCAAAAAATGCAACATTTTTATTTTATTTTTATAGCAATTTTACAGGTGTAATGGTCAGATAGCGCGTTTCTGGTTGTGCAAAATTATGATCAAGATTTAAGCAATAAATGCCGCTTATTGTTCCTTGCAATTGTTCAAAAAAGGACATTAAAATCTCAGGCCATTCAATAATGGCTAATGCATTTTTCTCTTGCAATAATTCGTCAAAACCCTGCATAAAGAACTCATCCACAGAGTTTAAACGATATAGGTCAAAATGGTGCACAATAAGGCCCGTGTCTGAATTATTATATGAATTTACATAGCTAAAAGTTGGGCTTGATATATTGTCAACAATTCCGATCTGTCGCATTAAAGCTTTAACGAGAGTTGTTTTTCCAGCGCCAAGCTGACCGCATAAAAGTAAAATTGAGCCAGCTTTTACAAGAGGTATAATGTGCTTGTTGATAATGGCGTCTAGCTTGTCTAATGGGACTATTATTGTATGTGTTTGCATTGGTTTATTAGTAAATCTTTTTTAATTTTTTAATGAGATTTTTATCTTGTTTTGAGAGTGGCGCAGTATTTTTTGGTGGAGTTTTTGTTGCAATGTCATGTTTTTTTTGTTGACGCATGAGAGCTCCATCGCTCATGAGGTCATCAATATTAACATCTGTTATTGATATTTCAATGTCAGTTTCTATGTTTGCCTCAGCAAATTTAAGCGTGTTGCTTGCGGGGGCAGGGGTAAATTCTCTTTGAATAACCGTATTTTTTATGATTTGATCGACTGCGTGAGCAAAATCAAAGACACCCATACTGAAAGCGCCATGCTGTTCGCAAGTAAAACATAAAGCGCGATCCATTGAGACAATTGTTATTTCTTGGGTCTTATAGCGATCGACGTATTCAATTATCCAGTCGTCGGCTGATCGTTTATAACCAGCTTCCAAAACAGTAACTCCGTGATGAACTTCACGAATAGCGTGTACGAGGCTGCCACCATCCAAAACAACAATGATTTCTTTGATGGTGCCTTGCTTAATTTTCTTATATACCCCAAGCTTTCTAAATAAGGTTTTTTTGTGTAATTCAAGATTTTCTTTATTGTTTGGGTATAACTGCTTTAAAAGATTATAACCATCCACTATAATGATCATCGCATTGTTCCATATAAATACTATTGCGCAAAGGATCAGGCGTGTCACATCTAGTTCAGCTTAGAGAGCAAATCAAGGCTGTTCAAACTACTAAAAAAATAACGCATGCTGTGCGGTTAGTTTCTATGTCTATGTATTCAAAATTGGAAAAGTTTACTACCCCGCATAAGACTTATTTCGAGAGTATAGCAAATTTTTTTACAGCATTGTTAGAACAGAAAGCTGGATGGCAGCACCCAGTCTTTAAGCCTGATGATATACTTGACTCTAGACCGCTTTTTATCGTTATTGCGACATCAAAAGGCCTTTGTGGTAGCTTGAATTCAAACCTATTTCGCTTTCTTGAGCAAAGCATTTTCCCTCAGCCACACCAAGATGCCGAATTTATTGTCCTTGGGTTGCGAGGGATTCGCTATATCAAAGGGCGTTCTTGGGGTGAGGTTGTCTACGCTTACCCTGAATTAAGCTCCAATAATTACACAACGATTGCAGAAGACATTGTTGATCGAATCGTGAATTCTAACAAAAATTATTCATCGGTGACTTTTTTTGGATCACGCTTACAGTCTTTCTTCCAACAAAAAGCAAAAAGGATGAGCTTATTGCCTTTGCGGCATGATGATCTTGGGCTCTTTCGGCGAGATGATGCTGTTGTGGAAAACCAAGATTCGCTTGGTGACGACCCTATCCTTGAGCAACAGATTGATGAGTTGCTCGAATATACGGCCGCTTCATACACCTATGCCTACGTGCTTAATGTTCTTTTTCAGGCAATTTTGGCAGAACATGCAGCACGATTTTTGGCTATGGATTCATCAACAACTAATGCTGAAAAATATCTGGAAAAACTAACTCTGCAGTACAACAAAATCAGACAGGCTGTGATTACTAAAGAGGTCGCAGAACTTTCAAGCAATACGTTTCTTGAGTAATTCGCCATTCGGGAGCATCAGATTATCAATGTTGCTTGCTTCTATGAGATTTATATTGCCGCCCATAAAACGCAATTTTTCTTCTAATTTGTCATAACCGCGCTCCCAGTGATGAACGCCGCCAATTTTTGTTTCCCCAATTGCTATCAATCCAGCTAGTGCAAGACCGCACGAGGCGCGGATATCGGTGGCTATTAATTCTGTGCCGTATAGTTTTTCAACACCACGAATAGTTGCTTTTTGCCCTTCAACGGTAATTTGCGCGCCTAGCTTTGTCAGCTCTTTAACATGCATTAGGCGGTTTTCAAAGACTGTTTCTTCTACCGTGCTAATATCCTTACTTAGCGCCATAGCTGTCATTAATGGTGCTTGTAGATCGGTAGGAAATCCAGGGTATGGCCCCGTTTTAATGCTAACGCCTTGAGGGTTTTGGCAAGCTTTAAGGGAAATGCCTAGCAATGGAAACAGCGGTGTTTGATGGGTACCAACATAGACTTCGTGGCCCATTTCACGGAGCTTTTCGAGAAAAAGATCCATATGGTCAGCGCGTGCGTTTGGTAAATGTACTGAGCCTTTGGTAATGCATGCAGCAAGCAAAAGAGCTCCGGCTTCGAGGCGATCAGGAATAACCGTATGCTCAACGGGATTAAGCTTATTTACACCAATAATGCGAATAAGTTGTCCCGGTTCGCAATAAATTTTAGCGCCCATTTTGTTTAAAATATCGATTAAATCAAGCACTTCTGGCTCAAGGGCGGCATTTACTATGACGGTTTCGCCAGGTTTGAGCGTGGCATACATTAAAAGATTTTCTGTTGCCCCAACGCTTGGATATTCCAATATCACTCTATCGTGAATAGGGTTTGAGGAATCTGTGCTGATACTGGCAGAAAGAAAAGGCTTATCTTCAATAAGCGAGACACCAAGCTTTCTAAACCCTTGAAGGTGGTAATTGATTGGGCGAGCACCAATTAAACATCCGCCGGGCAGTGCAACACGAGCTTTACCAAATCTTGCTAGGAGTGGACCCATTACAAGAATAGAGGCGCGCATTTTATTCATTATTTCTGGTGATACTTCAATGCTGTTTACCATTGTAGTATCGATAGTCAGCGCTTTAAGCTTTACGTCAAAGTGAACTAGAGCCCCAAGTTCCGTCATAAGAGCGATAAAGCAACGAACATCTGCGGAATTCGGTACGCTGTAGAGTGTTGATTTACCTTCGGCGAGCAAAAGTGACGCTATAATGACCAGGACAGCATTTTTTGCGCCTGTTAGCTCAACAGTGCCATGAAGAGGTTGGGATTGCTTGACCAGCAAAAAACGTTCGCTCATGAGGGTTCCTTTTGGGATGAATCTTGATACACTTTGCGAGGGAGAGATTAGCAGAATTTTTAGTAAGAAAAAGGAAATAGTATGCTTGGTTCAAAAAAAGTTGTGTGTATTATTCCAGCACGCTTGGCATCGACTCGTTTTCCTGAGAAAGTTTTACAATCACTTGCAGGCAAACCAATGCTTCAATGGGTCTGGGAGGCGGCTAAAAAAGTGAGTCTTTTTGATGAATGCCACTTTGCTATTGATGATGTCAAGATTGCAAGCCTTTTAGATGGCTTTGGGGCTTCATGGTTTATGACATCTAAGTCAGCCGAAGCTGGCACTGACCGCCTTATTGAAATAATGGATCGCAAGCTTGTTGTTTCTGATATTTGGGTGAATTGGCAGGGTGATGAGCCTTTTATTAACGCTGCGATGATACAAGATCTTTTGCAATCAGCAGCAGATGACGGTATGGATGCTTGGACTCTTAAAAAGCTAATTACCATAAAAGAACAAATTGTGGCCCCAAATACGGCAAAGGTGGTAACTGATCACGAAGGCAATGCTTTGTATTTTTCTCGCAGCCCAGTTCCTTTTTATCGTGATCATCACCTTGAACAAGGTGTTTTTTACAAACATGTTGGACTGTACGCTTTTACCACCAAGGGGTTGCAGATGATGCAGCAATTACCAATTGGTAAACTTGAGCAAGCAGAAAAACTAGAGATGCTCCGTCTTTTAGAGAATGGTATAAAGATTCGCCTACATGAGACCTTGTTTGAGGTGATAGGGATTGATACCGCTGAAGATTTGCGTCACGCAGAAATTGTTGCACAAACAAATAATACTTCAGCGTGCAATCAGGCCTGAATTCTAGGCTATTAATCAAAAAATTTTTACTCATGGAATTAATTTTTCCAATCTGCTAGATTTCTAATTGGGACGTGGGGTGGAAAAATTCTCGTTGTCAACGACGCCTTTTGACTTTTCTTAAAACTCTTCTAAAGTAGCAAGTCCTTAATATTGGGCTTGCAAAATAGAGTGCCTTTGATTGGTTTTTTGCTGTTGCAAGCTAAAGAAAGACAGGTTCATGATAACGAGATTATTTAAATATTTATGTTCATTTGTCCTTCTTTTAGCAGTCGCGTCACCAGAAGCGTCTTTTGCTGGATTGCCTGGCTATTTTAGCCAAGAGGTTATAGGTCTGCCAAAATTAGTTGAAGTAGCTAAAGATTCTTTTGAATCAGCTTATTTTGACACTTTGATAAAAAATGAGAAATTTTTTGACGATGCCTACAATAACAATCTTGTTATAAGCTCAGAGATTGATTGGGATTTTGCCAATAATGGCGTTACCTTCATGAAGCTGATCGATTTTCTGGAAAAAAAGAACGATGCTGAATCTGTATTGATCCTTTCCAGGCTCAATGAGCTTTATTATCTTATATTCCATCAACACTTGTCCCATCTTGATGTTCCTCGTGAAAAACAAGTATCTCTGATAAATGCTTTGCATTATCTCTATAGCTTTAAAGATGCCAATGGGAAAGAAGTAATCCGCTCTATGCTGACGCGTGTTTTTATTTATACCATCATGGTTGAGATGATGGGGCTTCATTATTATGAAAAAAAAGAAGTTTTATTTCTCGCTTATGAAGAGTTTCGTACGGCTTTAAAGAGTTTTGCGATTGAATGTGCAAACAATATTGAAGCATTGAAGCAGATAGAAATTTTCATCAATGATCTTTCTGCTTATGGCATGAAAGAACCGATAGTAAAACCTCACAATTTCAAGCGCTGGGTAATTACAGCCTTAGTAGTTGGCGTTGTAGTTGGTGGTGTTTATTACACCGGTGAACATTTTGGTGTATGGAAAAATTTCAGCAAATTTATAGATGATGCTGTGAAAAAATCGACAAAGACATTCAGTGATACTCTTTATGAAAATTTCTCTGTACCAACAGCAAAAGCAATGATGGATGAGCTTGAAGACCGAAGCATAAGGCTTGGCGAAGGTCTTGGTACGGGTGCTATTGATGGTATGGCGAATGATTATGATTATGTACCTGTACCGCCTGCTGTTCCTTTTGTGCATGATCCTAAAAACCCAGATGCAAGACCTCCTCGTGCTGTTTATGAACGTATAAATAAGCGTCCAAGCGCGAATACTGGGGCTGTTGGCAATTTGATGGGCGGTAACCTTGCGGCATCCGCTATTGAGACGCTCCTCTATGAACAAAGTGATGCTCTTGTAGGTAGACCTCTAAGAGTAGAAAATCGTGATCTAAATAAATTAATTCATAAAGCGGGATCAAGGCTTATGTCCGGGGCTTTAGATCAAGTAGAAGGTGTTACGCTTACGGTGCCTATGTACGGAAATATTGTCAACGTAGGGACTCATGCAACACGATCCGCTAGAAGGGTTGCAAGCGATCGCAGGGCTGGTGATGAAATTGAAGCATTAGCTGTCGCTCAGAGAGCTGAAATTGCCGCACGTAATCCTGCAGAGGGGCTTACTAGAAGGCCTACTGCTGAACCAATCCGAACAGGTGGGGTTCGAGCTGAGGGCGGAGTCGAAAGAGGTCAAGACGACGCAGCTCTTACTGCCACAGGTCTTGCTGTCGGTGGTGCAGGTAATCATCCTGCAGAAGAGGATCGAGTTGTGGCTGAAGTCCAAAACGACGCAGATCTTGCTGTCACAGGTCTTGCTCCTGGTGGTGCAGGTAATCCTCCTGCTCCTAAAAAGGGGGGATGGGGTTTTTTAGGATGGCTTGGTTAACCTAATTGGCACGTTAGTTAGTATGTTACGAGCCCAAGATGAAGAGCCACTGTATGAGCTAGTTATAGATGAAATAGATTAAATAGCGTAAGCTGATGCTTAAAATTTAAGTACATTTTTTTTGATTGACAATAAGAGGCGAACATTTTAAAACAATAAAATGTTCGCCTCTATTATTTTATTTTTAACCAAGGTAGATCACCATGACTGTTGCTTCCGCTGGTAAAAAAGGCCGATTAGAAGTTGTTTGTGGCTCAATGTTCTCTGGTAAAACAGAAGAACTTATGAGTAAGCTTAAACGTGCTGAATATGCGCGCCAACGTGTTCTTGCGCTTAAACATCAATTAGATAATCGCAAGAGTATGACCTGTATCGTTTCGCATGATGGTCGTGCTCGAGCTGCACATCCGATTGATAATTGCGTGCTTTCTATACAAACAATTATTGATCTTGCAGATCAATTCGACGTTATTGGTTTTGATGAAATACAATTTTTCCCTGAAGATATTGTTCAAGTAGTTGCCAAGCTTGTTCTCATGGGTAAGCGTGTTATTGCTGCGGGGCTTGATCTTGATTTTCGCGGTGAGCCTTTTGGGCCAATGCCTTATCTTCTAGCCATTGCGGATGAAGTGGTAAAGCTTAAGGCAATTTGTGTAGTTTGTACGAAAGATGCGCATTATACTCAACGCTTGGTCAATGGTGAGCCGGCACGTTATAACGATCCAATTATTCTTATTGGAGCACAAGAGTTTTATGAAGCTCGTTGCCGTGATTGCTTTAAAATAGATCAAGAGCCGCTGATTCTTCCTGCCGCTCGTCAAGCTGCTGCACAGGTTTAGTAGCTACCTTGGCAAAAACTCAATATCGGTGCACCAATTGTCATCACGTCTCAATAAAATGGGTTGGGTGTTGTCCTGGCTGCAGTGAGTGGAATAGTTTAATTGAATCTGTTGCTCCAAGCGCAAAAAAACGTTCGGAGCAACGCTCTCAAGCTAGCGCTACGCTGTCTTTAAATTCCCAATTGGTAACGTTGGCCGATATCCCTGCTGGCGTAACGGAGCGGTTTTTGTCAGGCGTGCCTGAATGGGATCGTGTGATTGGTGGGGGAATACTGGCTGGTTCATTTGTAATTTTGACCGGTGATCCAGGAATTGGTAAATCAACCTTGTTGTTGCAGATAGCTGATAAAATTGGCAAGCAGCGACGAGTGTTTTATTTTTCATCAGAAGAATCACTGCAGCAGCTAAAGACTAGGGCAACTCGCCTTAAGGTTAGTGCGGCCAATCTTTTGTTTTCTGATCAAGCAAACCTTGAAAGCATTATCGCCACGGCGCGTGAGCACAAACCTGACTTATTAATCCTCGATTCAATTCAAAATTGCTACCTGTCTGAAACCTCAGAGGCTATTCCTGGCACCATTGCACAGCTGAGGGAGGCTGGATTTCAGCTTATGAAGCTTGCCAAAGAAAATAATATTGCTGTACTAGTGACCGGTCATATCACCAAAGACGGTACGATGGCTGGCCCTAAAGTGCTTGAGCATTTGGTAGACGCTGTGTTTTATTTGCAGGCGGAGGATCGGTTTCAGACGCGGATTTTACGTTCAGTGAAAAATCGCTTCGGCGAGGTGAATGAGGTTGGCTTCTTTCAGATGGAAGAGCACGGCTTGATAGAGATGAGCAATATCAACGAAATGCTGCTTGCGGAGGCATCCTCGTCGCCAGGGTCGATAATGGTTTGTAGTGTTGAAGGCTCAAGACCGTTACTGTTAGAATTGCAAGCTCTTTGCGTGCCAACCAAATTTGGCATGCCGCAACGAGTTGTGACTGGATTAGAGCCAAAAAGAGTTGTGTTGATCGCTGCAATTTTAGAAAAGTACTTACACGTTAAACTAAGCTCGCAAGATATCTTTTTTAAAGTGAGCGGTGGCTTTAAAATTAAAGAAAGCGCTGCGGCCGATCTTGGGATAGCATTGGCGTTACTTTCAAGCTATTTTCAGAAGCAGTTGCCGCCTAAATCTGTAGCCATTGCAGAAATGAGCTTAACTGGCCAGGTTAAGCCGACCAATCAAATTAATCTAATCATCAAAGAGGTTGAAAAATTTCGCCTAGACAACGTTTTTGTAGCTAAGAGGCAGCAGATAAAGTCGACAAGCAATCTTGTTGGTTTTGATTCTGTGTACCAGTTATTAAAGCTTTTCCCTGATGATGGTGTTTAGTTTTACACATTGCACTATTTCAGCCCAAAATTAGCCGTTAGTTTTTCATTGCGACTACACCCCTTTGTTTTTTTTTACAGTTTTTCTAGAGTAAGAGCCTCCTTATTTTATAAAATAGGTGAAATAAATACTGCGACCCTCAAAAGGATGATAATGACGACGCGCCTAAGAAATTTTTTATTATTATTGAGCCTCGGGTTATCTCAGGTTGGTTTTGCTACGCCTGAGATTTGTTCCGAGAATGTTTATTTGGTATCTCCTGATTTTTTGCATAACGTTGTTGATTTGCCTGAGGCTTTAGCGAGCGCTCAGGAAGCTTTTGAAGCAATTTATTTCGATAAATTGATCGGGAATAAAGAATTTTTTGATGATTGTTATAATAACAACCTTGTTATAAGTACCGCAATTAACAGTGATTTTTCCAGTAATGGCGCTGTGCTTATGAAATTAATAGATTTCTTGGAGCAAAAAAACGATTTAGAGATTCTCTGCAAGCTTAATAATTATTTTTATATTTTATTTCATCAGCACTTGGCGCACTTAGAAATTCCTCGTGAAAAGCAAGTGGCAATGACCAGCGCGCTCTACTACCTTTACCATAATCCAGCAAGCAATGAAGTTTTGCGTTCGGTGCTAACTCGTATTTTTATACACACCGTCATGGTAGAGATAAAACGTTTTAGGCACTCAAGGAAGAAAGAATTGCTACTTCTTACCTATGAGTATTTTCGCTCGGTATTAAACAATTTAGCCGCTAATCCCACCGCTAACATTGAAGTTTTCAATAAGGTAAATGCTTTTGTTGATGACTTTGCAGCCTATTCTATACAAGCGCCAATTGTAAGCTCTGGAAATATCAAGTACTGGTTAACTGTAACAGCAACAGTTTCCGCAGTGGCTCTTATTGGTGTTGGTAGTGTTTGGTACGTCGGCGAGCATTTTGGCACGTGGGATAATTTTTGGAATCATATCGGCAGGAGAATATCAGGCATGGCTGCTGCTGGGGTTAACGGCATGGTTAAGGCTATTGCTTATGAATACGACCCTGAGACAGGAGAGCCTATACTGATTGATCCTCTAACTGGGCAGCCTATCCCTGCTGGTGGTGTTGGTGGCATAGAAAAACCAAATCCACATACCGAGAAATTGTTTAAATCTCTTAGTAGAGGTTTGATTGAAGGGGTTGTGTATGATTTAGATCCTGTTACTGGACAACCAATACTGGATGCTAGTGGACAACCAATGCCGAACAGAGCTTTGCAAAGAGGTGTGCATAACCCTCTTGAAAGTATTAACGCAACACTTCGCGGCATAAGAGCAGAGCAAGCGGTTATTAATATTCCTATTCCATTTTACGGAAATCTGCCTGTAATGGCTATGGGATTAGAAGCAAGGCCCCTAGTAGCACCTCCAATAGTACCTCCTGCACCACGGCAGGGTATGCTTGGTTTGGGTTGGAGAATCGGTCTATAATTCAAAAAATTCATAAAATAAAAAAGCGGGGCAAAGATTTGTAATCTTTGCCCCGCTTTTTTATTTAACGTAGATATAAAATGGAATTAGCTTACTTCTTGTTTATTGGTTTTTAGCATTAAAAAAATAGCTGCAAAGCCACCTAAAAATCCAGGAATCATTGCTGGGATTGGGGTATTCAAGAGTGGCCACAAGGCGGCAGCAATGCCCCCGGCAAGAATGCAATAAAAAGCACCCTGAACGCTTGTTCTTACGCCACACACTGAGGCTAACATGAGTGGTCCAAAAGTGCAGCCAAGCCCTGTCCATGCATATTTTACAAGAGCGAAGATACCAATATTATGGTTGTGATAAGCAATGAGCAATGAAAGTGCGCAGATACCGATCACGCTTAAGCGTGAAATAAGAACAATAGCCTTATCGGTAAGCTTCTTGAAAAAAGGTCTAAATAGATCTTCTGAAAGGACTGAAGCCGAAACGAGGACTTGAGCTCCCATAACGTTGATAGCTGTTGCAAGAATTGCGCAGAGCACTAATCCTGCGACAAAGGTAGGAAGCAACTGCTGTACGAGATAAATGAAAATAAACTCATTTTTAGCAAGCCCATTTGGAAAATAGAGCATGCCGACAAAACCTACCAACACGGCAGCTGTTAGTGTTATTGCTTGCCAGGAGAGGCCAATCCATTGAGCCTTTTTTATTGTAGTGACATCACGAATTCCCATGAATTTGGTAATGATGTGTGGCTGGCCAAAATAGCCAAGTCCCCAGATGACTTCGCCAAGAACAATATATAAATCATGCTTATTGAGCTGTGGAAAAATATTAAGAGAAATCTGCTTTATTGATGCAAAATCTCTGATTGATGGGAGAATCCCCTGTGCTGTTGCTGGCAACATGTAGAGTGCGTACGAAGGAACAAAAATAATGGCTGCAAGTAAAAATAGGCCTTGAAAAAAGTCAATCCAAGAGATAGAAAGAAAGCCCCCAAGAAGGACATAAAAAACAACGAGCGCTCCTATGCAAATACCGAGAGTGTATGAAAGACCAAAGGCTGATTCAAAGAGTAGCCCCAGCGTGATAAGGTTTGCTGAAATATAGATAGTAAAAAAATAGAGACAGAATAGTGCGCTTGTCACGCGTAGCAGGCCGTTGGTATCGCCAAAATGTTTTTCAAAAAAAGTAGAAAGCGTCATAGCATTGTACTTTTCACTCAAAACGCGGATGCGCGGCGCGACGATTTTCCAGTTTAAGTACATGAAAAAAGTAAGACTGATTGCGGTCCATATTTGCAGTGTGCCTGTAGCGTAAATCATCGCTGGAAAGCCCATAAAAAGCCAACCACTCATATCGCTTGCATGTGCTGCGATTGCAGTTACCCATGGCCCTGAAGAGCGACCGCCAAGTGCGAAATCAGCAGCGTTTCTGCTGCGCATGTACGCGGCATAGCCGATAACAAGAAGAATGGAAAGGTATATAGCAAAAGCGATGAGCATAAGCATATTCATAAAAAACCTTTTCTCTAGGTTAAGTCTGCTCATATCCTTCGAGACAGCCCGTTGGGCTTCCTCAGGATGAGCGGGTTATTTTTCAGTACGAGTTATTTTCTCATACCGCTCGGCCTGCGGCTGTTTTTTGATGCCGAATTCTGGACCAAAGTCGACTCATATTTGGTATGCTAGTTTTTTATTATGAGTTGGATTTTTATATTTTTGCTGGATCCCCGATCAAGTCGGGGACGACAGAAGCTACAAAATAATCACCTATTAAAACAAATTTAGGCGAGCAATTCATGCCATTATTGTACAAAATCACAAAAGCACGGTTACTTGTTGAAATTACTCAACAGTCACTGATTTAGCAAGATTTCTGGGTCGATCTATTGGCCTGCCCAGAACGCGAGTGATGTGGTAAACAAAAAATTGCATGAGGCCTGTCATTGCTAGAGGCGCAAGAAGCGGCTTGACGCGCGGGATAATGAATACTGTATCGGCAAGATCAATAAGCTCTTGTTGCCCTTCAAATGCAAAGATTACGAGGTGGCCATTGCGCGCCTTAACCTCTTGAGCATTAGATATAATCTTCCAATACAAAACATCATCGAGAACTGAAAATAGAATGACGGGTGTTTTTTCATCAATAAGTGCTATGGGGCCGTGCTTAAGTTCGCCGGCAGGGTAGCATTGTGAAAAAATATAAGAAATTTCTTTAAGCTTAAGTGCTGCTTCAAGTGCAAATGGGTAATTGATATGGCGTCCCAAAAATATGAAGCGCTCAAACTTTGCATACTTTGGTGCGAGCTCATTAACAATTTTAAATTTATAATTTTCGATTACTGTCTCGAGAATTTCTGCTGCAATAAAAAGATCTTCTTCTGCTTCGTGCATATCGTTCCAGCTTATGGTGCCACGTTCTAGTGCGACACGATTTGCTAGCCAATACAAGGTAGCAACTTGCGTTGAAAAAGCCTTAGTTGAAGCGACTGAAATTTCTGGACCAGCTTGCATAGGCAAAAAACCACCGGCTTCTCGTACCATGGTGCTTGAAGCAACATTGGTGATGGCCATTGTTGGCAACTCAAACGAATTTACCAAGCGCAATGCCTCGAGGGTGTCGGCTGTTTCGCCTGACTGTGAAATAAAAACATAAGCGGAATCATCTTTAGGGAAAAAAGGCATGTAGCGAAATTCTGATGCTAGTGATACTTGGCATGGAATTTTTGCGATCATTTCGAAGAAAAATTGTGCGATGCGGCCTGCATGCCATGAAGTACCTGCAGCAATTAAATTGATTGATTTTAAGCGCTTAACTTGATCTTTTGTCACGCTGAGTTGGCGCCAAATTTGATCGCTGTATTCATCTTCTAGGTGAGAATGCTTGAATGAATCAACTATAGAATCTGAATACTTACTTGTTTTATTACCAATCAATCTGCAGAAATAAATAGTGCGTGTGATGGCTCGTTTTTGCTCATAAATCTCTTTGAGCATGTAGTGCTCAAACCCATCTTTATCGATTGCAGCATATTTTTGATCAATAGGCTCAAATATTGGTGTGAGTTTATTGCCTGCAAAATCAAAAAGCTCTATTGATCCTGCGCTAAGCAGAGCAAAGCTGTTGTCTGGCATAAAGCATGCATCAGTAGCTTTATCTGAAAAAGCAGCAAGGTCTGACGCGACGTAAACATCATTGTTGGTTTTAGCAATTACGATTGGTGAGCGATGGCGTAAAACAACTAAATGATTTGGTTGTTTCTCAAACATAAGCACCATTGCATAAGCGCCATGAATTTTTTTAACCAATTCAGTGCACACCTGCGCTAACGATCCATATTGGTCGTACATATCGCTTGCGATATGCGCGATAACTTCTGTATCAGTGGCAGAGTGAAAATGATGATTTCTTTCTAAAAGATCTTTACGTAATGCTTCATAATTTTCTATCACACCATTGTGAACAACGGCTACCGTATTATCACAATTAAAATGTGGATGAGCGTTTTTTTGATCAGCAACACCATGTGTCGCCCAACGCGTATGCCCCATGCCAATATGGCCATCAAAGCGAGCTGCTTCGTTCATTCTTTTGATTAGAGAGACGCCACCAGCTTCTTTGTGGAACACAAAATGCTGATGCTTGGGATCGATACAGACAATTCCTGCAGAGTCATAGCCACGGTATTCAAGGCGAGCGAGCCCTTCGAGAACGAATTGCTTACAAGTGCCTTCACCAACGTAACCAACAATCCCACACATCTTGTTCTTTCTCGATTAATAGATACGAAAAATGGCCTGTAAAGCACAGGCCATTTTTCGTACTGAATTTGTATTTGAAGATTACCGCTTAACGAATTGGAACTTAGCACGAGCGCCTCGTTGGCCGTACTTCTTACGTTCTTTCTTACGAGCGTCTACGGTTATTAAACCGTTCTCACGTAAAATTCTTCGCAAGGTCTCATCATTTATTAGGATAGCACGTGAGATAGCAAGGCTTACAGCGCCAGCCTGGCCCATCATGCCACCACCATTAACGTTTACCTGGATATTAAACTTTTTATCAAGCCCGGTAAGTTTCAGCGGGTTTACGACGCAATCACGCGCAATATCCGTGTCAAAGTAAGTGGCATGTGTTTTACCGTTTACTTCAATCTGTCCTGAACCTTGTCTTAACCAAACACGCGCAACTGATGACTTACGGCGGCCAACACCATGTACTGGATGTTCAGCTTGTGCCTTTTGTAAATTTTTCATAAACCCTTACGCCTTATACGACTTTGTACAACAACACTTGGTGTCATAACGCCAGCTAGGAAGATAATAAAATTCGCGGGGTTTGTCAAAATAGTTTAACCCCGGCCGAACTGGAGCCGATGATCGGACTTGAACCGACGGCCTACTGATTACGAATCAGTTGCTCTACCACTGAGCTACATCGGCACGACCCATAGTGTAAAAAATTTACCAAATCTTCAAATATTTTTATTCTTCAAATGCTTCCTGACAAACAATGCATCTGGCAGCATACGGAAAGTTTTCTAGTCGACATACTCCAATTTGCTCATCGCAATCTATGCATAGGCCATATTCATCGCGTTCGATTCTTTGAAGTGCATCTTCTATAAGCCTAAGCTCGTCGATTTCCGTTTGCTGGAGGGAATCTTGGAGTTTTTCCATTGTCAAGGAAAGAGCTTCATCGCCACTGTCTTGAACTTGACCATCCGAAACTTTTTCAGATGCTGATCTTGAAAGGCCAGAAGCCATATCAATTTGCCGCGCCAAGAGCTGATCTTTAATCTTCGTAAGAAGGTCAGATCTTTGCTTCACGATAGTCCTTTCTTTTTTGCTCTAGTGAGCTTAAAAAAGAGTTTTAGCAACTCGGCGCACTCTTGTTCTCGCACGCCAGAGATAACGTGAACTCTTTTTTCATAAAATGAAAAATCAAGATTAGTTTTCCCTAGGCCTGTGCCAAAGAGGGGTGACGTTGCACCAAAGCATATTCCGTCAATCCTGCTCAACTGTATCAAGCCTAAGCACATCAAACAAGGCTCAAGGGTAACATATAACCAATATCCGTTCAATCTCCAAGTTTTTAATTTTTTATTTGCCTTAGCAATTGCTTGCGCCTCAGCATGGGCGAGTTGTGTTGTTTTGTGTTCAACAAGATTGTAGCCCTTACTTACTACGGTGCCAAATTGATCGACCAAGACTGCACCAATAGGTACTTCGCCGCGATCTAAGCTTTTTTTTGCCTCGCATAGTGCTAGCGCCATGCCGGCTTCATGATTATGAATCTGCTTCATTAGAAGATCTTTTTGCCCCAAATGTAAAGCTTTGCTATACTACTTTTCTAAGATTTTGAGTTTTTTAACACACTGAGCACTATACTACGATACGCATTTTTTTTTCTAGAGTTTTTAGCAGATAGTTTTTGGTGATAATGCATATCTAAATACCTTTACCAAAAAGGCAGGATTACCGTGTCAAATGAGTACAAAGCTAGTTCTATTAAGGTTCTTGAGGGGTTAGAGGCAGTTCGTAAACGCCCCGCAATGTATATTGGTTCTACGGGCGCTGCCGGGCTTCATCATCTCGTATATGAAGTTGTTGATAACTCAGTCGACGAAGCCTTGGCTGGCCATTGTACGCACATCAAAGTAAATCTTTTTGCTGATGGCTCTTGCTCAGTAGAAGATAACGGTCGAGGGATTCCTGTCGACATCCATCCGACCGAAGGCATCTCTGCCGCAGAAGTTGTTCTTACAAAGCTACATGCTGGCGGTAAGTTTGAAAAAGATTCCTATCGTTATTCTGGCGGTTTGCACGGGGTTGGTGTCTCAGTTGTTAACGCACTTTCAGCTACGCTTGAGTTACGCATTTTTCGTGAGGGTAGAGAGCATTACCAATTATATAAAATTGGTGACTCACAAGCACCTCTTCAAGAAATTGGCGCTACTGGCAAGCAAGGAACGTTTGTGCGTTTCTGGCCAAGTGCTGAAATTTTTGAAACCACAGATCTTAATTGTGAAGTGCTAGCATCTCGCTTTAGAGAGTTGGCGTTTCTTAATAAAGGTTTGCGTATCGATATTACCGATGAGCGTTCAGGCCAAGAGCAATCATTCCTTTATGAAGGTGGTATTGCCTCTTTTGTTGAACACATCAATCTAAAAAAAGCACCATTATTCAATGAGATGATTCAGTTATTTAAAGATGATGGCGTGTATATTTTAGAAATAGCAATGCAGTACAATGAAAGTTATAACGAACAAGTTTTCAGTTTCGTTAATAATATTCGTACGATTGATGGTGGTACACACGAAGTTGGTTACCGATCTGCTTTGACCAAAGTGTGTAATCGCTACATGCAAAAATACAATCTCATTAAAGACAAAGACGAATCGCTTTCTAGCGAGGATGTACGCGAGGGCCTTGTCTGCGTAATTAGCATTAAAGTGCCAGAGCCTCAATTTGAGGGCCAGACTAAAGGTAAGCTTGGTAATAGTGACGTAAAAGGTATTGTTGACTCATGGGTCTACGCGTTCCTTGACACCTATTTTGAAGAAAATCCAAGCATTGCTAAAAAGATTTTGCAAAAGGCAATCTTAGCTCAGCAAGCTCGTACAGCTGCAAAAAAAGCTCGTGAGCTTACGCGTCGCAAGAGCGTGTTAGAAAATTCAGTACTTCCTGGCAAGCTGGCAGATTGTTCTGAAACTGACCCAACGAAATGCGAACTATATATAGTTGAGGGAGACTCTGCAGGGGGCTCAGCCAAGCAAGGACGCAATCGCTTTGTACAAGCGATATTGCCATTGCGTGGTAAATTATTGAACGTTGAAAAAACTCGTTTAAATAAAGTTTTGAGCAACAATGAAATAAAAGATCTGATCACAGCTATTGGTGCTGGTGTAGGTAACGAAGAATTTAACGCAGACAAAGCGCGTTATAACAAAATTGTTATCATGACCGACGCGGACGTTGACGGATCACACATTCGCATCTTGTTACTGACTTTTTTCTTCCGTTACATGCGCCCACTAATTGAAAGAGGCTATCTTTATATCGCGCAGCCGCCACTCTACAAGGCTAAGGCTGGTCGCAATGAGCGTTATCTTAAAGATGATTCTGACCTCAAGCAATTTTTGTTTGACTGGGCAGAAGCTCACGCCGATCTTGCGATTGATGGCAAGTCATATGAGCGTGCGGAGTGGAAGGGCCTGCTGGCTTCAATTTTTGCTTATGAAAAAGAACTCTATCGCTTGTGTCATATGAATGAAATTTCATTGAATCATATGCATGAGGTGGTTGTTTTCTTGCATAGCATTAATTGGGCGCCGCATACCTTAACGCTAGAAGAACTCAAGCCTCTATTGCAAGAGCAGTTTAAAAAATATGAGATCACCGACAATGTCCTAGATATTCAGCAAATGGCTGAGGCGAGTGATCTTGTTCCTAAAAATTACCTGACCTTTAAAGAAGGCAAAAAAACATGGGATATGCCCCATGCTCTCTTTAAGTCAGAAGAAACAGGTAAGTTGGTACAACTATTTGCACCAATCGCGTTTTTGGAGCAAGCACAGTGGACGCTTAATGTTTCGTCAAAAGCTGCTGAACAGAGCGGCAGTGGCATGCTTAAGCTTGGTCATGCCATCTGGGCAGCAGGTAAAGCAGTGTTGACGATTCAACGCTATAAAGGTCTTGGCGAAATGAACCCAGAGCAACTTTGGGAAACAACCATGGATCCATTGAAGCGCACCTTCTTGCTCGTATCAATTGAAGATGCAATCAAGGCTGATGAGTGGTTTTGTGCACTTATGGGTGATGATGTTACAGAGCGTCGATCCTATATCGAAAAGCATGCGCATTTCGTCAGAAACCTCGACGTCTAAAGCTTTTTATATTTCAGAAGCAAAGAAGGCTAAGGAAAATTTCCTTGGCCTTCTTTGTTTTAAAAACGCGCTTGATCTTAGAGGCGTGTTTCTAATCTGTAAAAAGCAAAAAGGCCTTTATTTTTAGATGCTTCATGATATTGTTCACTCAAATAGTTCTTTTATCGCAATGCGTATAACTACTTTAATGAAAGGGCCATTATGGAAACAGTGGAACTATTCTTGAAGATGAGATGTGACAAGTGTGGAAAGGAGATGCATCTATTTGAATTTCTTACTTATGCTGAAGCATATTTACTCAAAGCTATCGTTATAGCGTCGGTACCATTTGTTCTAGCAGCAATAAAGAATCTGTTATTGACGCCAACCAGGGGCTTAATAAATGATACTATGGCAGGATTGGCGAATAATTTTAAAATAAAATGTCCAAAATGTAAAAAGCGTTGTTGCTGGGAAGCGCTTTCGGAATCTAATAAAGGAACTGTTGTTCAATTAGCTGGTCAATGCGAAAAGGCTCAAGAAAATGATAAATTTCCATTGGTAGATAAACCTACGACAACAAAGAATAAAAGAGCAAAAAACAAATCAACTACAGTAGAGCAACCGTCTGTTTAATTAAATAAAAGTTGAGGGGAGAGTATTATGAAGCTATTTCTTTATAGGGTTGCGATGGTGGCATTGTTAAATTCGCCTTCTTTCAGCATTGCTCAGAGTCGTAGTATTGAAGAGGCAGCAACTTTACAAATAGTTGCTAAGTGGGAAGACCGTTTTACAGGACTCTATAAAGCAGCTTTTGCCTATGAGGCTGTATGTGGTAACGCTCCTGAAATTAAGTGTAAAAATTGTACTAAGAGGTTGCCTTATTACGAATATCTAGGTGCCTTACTGGGGCAGACAATTCAGAATCTGACAAAAGATCCAAGCTCTTTTAGTGTGACTGAAGCATTTTTAAGTGAGCTTGAGGGTTTATTTTTGAAAAAAAATTCTGATGCTGTAGCAGCTTTTATTATTCAGAGCTTAGAGGGTGATAAAAAAATAATGGACTATCCTTGTAATTCAGTTTCGTGTCGTAAAAAAAAGCTTGCTAATGCTGGTTGGAAAGAGCTAAAAACAGCTAAAACTCGTCATAAAAAATAAAATCTGCGAAAATAAATAAATTTTTCTTTGTTGGGTTCTTTATACGTATCTACCACGAACGTGATAATAATCTCCCTTGATAAGATGGTTTTTTGAGCCCCTTTCAATACATTGAGAAATTATTGGAGATAGCGATATCGTTATCTCCTTTTTTATTAAAAATCTCCTTGACCCTTACGTTACCTTATACCGTAGGCTGTTTTTTAAGGAGGAAAACGATATGAATTGCTTTGTAAAAGAATTTAGTCAATTAACTAAGGTATCGGTGCGTACGCTGCATCATTATGACGATATCGGCTTATTGAAGGCTTCTTTGCGCTCATCAGGGAACTATCGTTTGTACTCTGAGGTTGATTTGCTCAAGCTGCAGTGCATTGTGGCACTGAAGTTTTTTGGTTTTAGCCTCGAGCAAATCAAGGTATTGATAAAACAGAATGCTGCTGTTGTGGCGCAGCTTAAAGCGCAACAACCTTGTTTGCAAGAGCAGCTACAACAGCAGCAACAAGCAGTTGCGAGCATTCACGAGCTCATCCTTTCGGCCGAGGCGGGTGAGCACTTGGAGTGGGCAAAGATTGCAGAATCTTAAAGGTATACGATATGAAAAAGAATTTGACTGAAGCGTTGATTAATCGCGTTTTTTCACCGGAACAAATTGCGTTGTCTGCTAAGAATATGGCGCGTTTCACCGAAGAAGAGCTTGCCGACCAGGAGCGACGTGGTGCTGCATTGTGGCAAAGGTAAAAGCTAACCTTGATAAAGATCCTACCTCTGCTTTTAGGTTGAAGCTAGCGCAAGAATGGTTGGATTATACTGGTGTGTCCAATTTGCGCTTTTTCATCTCTAGCTGCGTGATTGCATATGCCAATAAAACAGCCGCAACGTGATTGTGCTGAAGCTGAAGTGATCTCGACTGACATTCTTGCAATCCAAGTGATTGCTTGCTTCTTCTAAAGATCATTTCAATGGCCCATCGCTTTTGATAATGTGCTACGTGAGCTTCTGGGCGAGCTTTATAAGTAGCTACTTGAAATACAATGCTTTCATTTCCATGCTTATCAATGCGACGCACTATTGTTATTTCTAGGTCAATGTTATGCCATTTTAAAGAGACCGCTCTGCAAGTCTGGCGCCCCCTTGGTCTTACATTTCTTTCTAAAACAAGCTGCTTGGGTGATAATTTCTTTCCTTTGTAGACAACAACACAACTACTTCTCATCCGCATTTCAGCTTTGACTTTATTTTCAATGCACCAGGTTAATAGAAGAAGCAACCGATACATATGCTTTTTTATTCAAAATATTTGATATGAAATTTCGTAACTCCCCAGGTACCCTAACGGTGGTGACAAAAAACTTAAATTACTGCATTGGAAGCAATTTTCCTGTCATCCCGGGGAAGGGGCCACGGGATCCATATTAGATATAAAATTCAACTACAAAACAGACTTGAAAAACCACAAATATTTGTCAATTTTGCCGATCAGATCAAGATTCTCGCTGGATCCCAGGGCCCCCAAACCCCGGGATGACAGGACTTTAGTTCCATGCTCATGTTAATTTAAATACGTGCAGTGGATCGTATAATTTATTAATTTTAAGTTGTTGCATTGGTACCTGGGGAGTTACGAAATTTCAAGATTTACGTTGATTGTAAATTGGCTTTTTATACATAACGAACTTGTACAAAATAGATCAGTTCATCCTATTAATTTTTGGGGGTCAGTATAAGATGGGGTTTATTTTGTTTTTAAAAAATGCTGGAGTTTGTTGTGTTGACCAATACATTTTGTCATATGTCGAACATTGGTCTTAAAAAAGAAATAGATTTGTGGCGGCAGGGAGTTCTTACTTGGCGTGATTATCGTAAGCATTTTCCTGAGAGTAATTGTTTAGATAAGTCTGAGGAACACCTTAGCAATAAAAACCCATCTTTTTTTGCCGGAGTATTGGATAGTGATCAATATTGGCGGCTGGTACCAGACTTTCGCGATAGCATTGCTTATATCGACATAGAAACAACTGGTTTAAGTAAGGACTATAACGAAATTACCACGATTGCTCTTTATGACGGCAAAGACGTTCACACGTATGTTAATGGGCAAAATTTAGCCAAATTCAAAACCGACATCCAACAGTACAAAATGATTGTGACATATAATGGCAAGACGTTCGACGTGCCATTTATTGAAAAATACTTTGGTATACAGTTAGAGCATGTGCATATTGATCTACGATACTTACTTAAAAATCTTGGTCTTACTGGCGGTTTGAAAATGATTGAATACAAGCTTGGTATTGATCGCGGTGATTTGCGAGCTGTCGATGGTTTTTTTGCAGTTACTTTATGGCGAGAATATCAACGAAATAAGAATGCACATGCACTTGAAACACTTCTGGCCTATAACTGTGCCGACGTTGTTAATTTGGAATATTTACTTTTGCATGTGTTTAATAAGAATCTTGAATCTACGCCGTTTCAAAGCCAGAAAATATTGCATTCTGCGGCGAGGGTTACAATTCCCTTTCAAGCAGATAAGAAGTTGATTGAGCGTTTATCCTAAAATAAAAATTTTATGAGGCATCATGGTTGCGCTATTTGCTATTGCTCTACTAGAAAATAAAGACCAATTTCTTATGGTCCGGCGTATTGCCAACGCGCCCTTTGGTGGGGGCATGTATAGTCTTGTTGGCGGAAAAGTGGATGCAGGCGAATTGGGCTTACATGCCATTGTGCGAGAGGTTTATGAAGAGACTGGGTTAAATATTGCTCAGCAAAATTTTGAGCTAGTTCATACTTTCCATCGGAGAGGGATTGAATCAGAATTTATTGCTTTATGTTTTAAAGCTGATATTTCTCATTTACCTGCTCCTACCAACAAAGAGCCTGACAAGCATGACGATATGCGCTTTTTTTCGATAAATGATCTGCCAGAGAAAATGCTGTCTGGGCATAAACAAGCGATACAGTTGATTCAAAAGAATATCCGATATTCGGAGCATGGCTGGGAATAAGATCAGCTGTTTGTTGAAAAAAGAAGTGGTCCTGCCGTTGTTGAACGTGGCTATTTAAAATATTAATCAAAGGGCTGTCCTGAGAAATATATTAAGAACATCCTACAACACACTAATGATTTTTTTATTATCTTTGTCTATTGCGTCCGCTTCAGATCTTTCCTCATCACCGCTTGACCAAAAGGGCGGGAACGATTCCGCAAAAACAACTGATATTTTTGCTGAAGAGGGTGATTACGAAACTGCATTGGAAGCGATGCGCGTAAGTCAAAATTTTTATTGGCTTGTTGAAGGAGTGATTGCCGGCATGGCTCAGCCGAAAAAAAACAGTCAGACACTGCGCAATATAAAAACTCTTGGCATTGGCACAGTAATTTCTCTCAATGGCTTTAGATCGGATTCATTGGGAGAAAATGATATCAATCATATAAGTTATGATCTTGAAGACCCAATTTTGATACCAAATCCTTTAATAGATGCTGAAGAATATGCCCGTTTTACTCGACTTCTCAAAGAAATGATCACTGCAACAGCTCGAACTTTTAGTGAAGAACCAAGCAAGGCAGTTGTTATTCATTGCGAATACGGTACCTCTCGAACAGGCGCGCTACTTGCAGCATGGTTACAAATTCACCACAAAGAAACAATTGAAGAGATAATAGAGGCACCTTACAGGCAAATTTCTAAACCAATTCAAAAAATAAAGAAATCTGCTCATCCAGGGATTTTTATGCTGCTTAAAAAAGAAAAAGATTTACTCGGCGAACTCCTTGCTCTGCGTCACCCAAAAGCAATAGCCTTAGCAAAAGCTCAATTAGATGACATTAGTGAAGTAAAATACGCGAACAAAGAAAGCGAGCATGAGAAACCAACGCCCACAGGGCTGGGTGATGCTGATGATGAAACCAGCTGCGCCAAGCAACCCCTTATACTGCCACTAGAAAGTGATACAGAAGATGATTTGACCTACGAAGAAGGGCCATGCCGTCCATTCATGTCTCTAAAAATATCACCAATACAAAATTCCGCTAACAATTCTTCAGAAGCTACTATCAAGCCTAAATCATGCATGGATTGGTTAAGGGACTGCTTCAAATAAAATCGATTCAACAGACCACGATTAAAATCGGCCACAACAAAACAAACTAAAACAAGCAAAAGCGCCCAGAAGTTTTCCTTCTGGGCGCTTTTTATTAACGGGAAAATGGGGGCTTAGTACATGCCGCCCATACCGCCCATGCCTGGGTGACCATGGCCACCGCCTGCTTGAGCAGCTGATTTTTCTTCAGGGATATCTGAGATCATAGCTTCTGTTGTTAGAAGCAATCCAGCGATTGAAGATGCGTTTTGCAACGCGAAGCGAGCAACCTTGGTTGGATCTACAACGCCAGCTTTAACCAAGTCAACATAAGCTTCTGAGCGAGCATCAAAGCCTATATTACCTGTCGCATTTTTCACTTTATCAACAACCACTGACGGTTCAAAGCCAGCATTTTGCGCAATGATGCGAATAGGTTCTTCAAGTGCACGGCGTACGATAACAACGCCAATTGCTTGATCGCCTTCAAGCTTAAGAGCTTCAAGCACTTTTTGGGTGCGTAAAAGCGCCAAGCCACCACCAGCAACAATGCCTTCTTCAACTGCAGCACGTGTTGCATGCAGAGCATCGTCTACGCGGTCTTTCTTTTCTTTCATTTCAGATTCAGTTGCAGCACCAATTTTGATAACTGCTACACCGCCAGCAAGCTTTGCCAAACGTTCTTGTAGTTTTTCTTTGTCGTAATCAGAGGTTGAAAGATCAATCTCAGCCTTGATTTGGCCAACACGAGCTTTGATAACAGCTTCGCTGCCCTTGCCATCAACGATAGTGGTGTTGTCTTTGCTTACACGTACGCTACGCGCCAAGCCAAGATCAGCCATCGTCAAGCTATCAAGCTTAACACCAAGTTCATCTGAAACAACGCTAGCACCAGTCAATGCAGCAATGTCTTGCAACATTGCTTTGCGACGATCACCAAAGCCAGGAGCTTTGACAGCCACAACATTGATTGTACCGCGCATTTTGTTTACAACGAGTGTTGCAAGAGCTTCGCCTTCAACGTCTTCAGCGATAATTAAAAGCTGACGACCTTGTTTTGCGATTTGTTCAAGCACCGGCAAAAGATCTTTCATGTTCGAGATCTTTTTGTCGCAGATCAAGATACATGGATTTTCGAGCACTGATTCCATTTTCTCTGTGTCAGTGATGAAGTAAGGTGACACATAGCCACGATCAAACTGCATACCTTCAACAACAACCAGCTCGCTCTCCATACCCTTAGCTTCTTCAACCGTGATAACACCGTGTTTACCAACTTTGGTCATAGCGTTTGCGATAAGGTCGCCGATAGCCTTGTCAGCATTTGCAGAGATGGTTGCTACTTGAGCAATCTCTTCATGGCTTTCAATAGGCTTGGACATTACACCAAGCTCTTTAACCACAGCTGCTACAGCAATATCAATACCACGCTTAACATCCATAGGGTTCGCGCCAGCTGCAACGTTCTTCACGCCTTCGCGGTAGATCGCTTGTGCAAGCACGGTTGCGGTTGTTGTGCCATCACCAGCCACGTCGGCAGTTTTGGAAGCAACTTCACGCACCATCTGAGCGCCCATGTTTTCAAGTTTGTCTTTTAGTTCAATTTCTTTTGCTACGGTTACGCCGTCTTTAGTAATTGACGGTGAACCAAATGCTTTTTCAAGCGCAACGTTACGGCCTTTAGGCCCGAGGGTGACTTTTACAGCGTCTGCAAGCGTATTAACCCCTTTGAGGATCTTAGCGCGAGCTTCTTCACCAAAAATAATTCTTTTTGCCATGTTTTAAAATCCTTAAAAATCGTTGAGTGGATCTTACTGTTCAAGCTTACCGAGAATCTCTTCTTCGCGTAGGATCAAGAACTCTTCGCCCGCAACTTTGACTTCGGTGCCAGAAAATTTACCAAAAAGCACTTGATCGCCTTGCGCAACCTTAAGAGCTCGCAAGCTGCCATCAGCATTAAGTCTGCCTTCGCCTGCTGCGATAACCGTGCCGTACTGCGTTTTTTCTTGTGCGGTATCAGGAATAATGATTCCACCGGCTGATTTTTGCTCACTTTCCAAACGCTTAACAAGCACACGATCATAAAGAGGGCGTATTGCGCCCTTAAATTTTTCGGACATAATTGCCTCCGACATTAATTCATATTGCATGAGGCATTTCTGCCTCACAGACGCCATTTTTACTGCCATGATTATAGGACCTATAAATAAAAATGCAACCAGCTATTTACATTAAGTGACTAAACTTTTTTGACAGTAAACTAACAACTAAACAGCCCCAAATCGCCACCCAGCAAGAAACATCCGCCTTCTATCTAAGCAAATAACTCAAAATTCGTTTTTATAGCAACAAGGCGACTATTTACGTAAACTAGATGGCAGCATTATCAATATGAAAACATTATAATTAAGAAACTGTGTTTTTGTTGCTTGGTGGAGATGGGATGAAAAATATCGATTTTTTACAGACAATAAAGAGCTTAATGGTAATCTTTGTTATGCATATCACCACAAGCAGCGGCGCTATAATGATAAAGCCGTTTAAGGCTTGCCGCGCCAATAACAGCCTTGTCGGATTGATAGCTTGCCACGATTACAACATACTCTCTTTGGAACAAGCAAAAAAAATTGCTCAAACAAATCCTGTCAGCTTTGTACATATCGCACGACCAGAAGTTGATTGCGCTGAAGAAATTAAACCTTATGACCCTGAAGCTGGCGCTAAGGGATATGAAAATTTACAGGAGTTTTTACATGATAATTTACTACGCCACGACAAAGAGCCATCTCTCTATGTCTATGGTCGCATCAAAAACAATCGCCTGCAGGCCGGTATTATTGGGCTTGTAGATGTCAACGAATACACAAGCGGCAATATCAAGCGACACGAAGAGGTTATTACCTCAAAAGAACGCAAATTAACACTCTACACAGAATTACAACGCGCTCAGGTTGACCCTGTACTACTCCTGCATGAACGCAACGAGGAGCTTTCTAATCTTATTGAAAAAGTCATCAATCAAGCTCCTCACCAAGCTTTTTATGCCGATCGTACCGCGCATGTGGTATGGGCAATTCGTGATAAAAAAACCATTGACCGCATTTGCGCTCTATTTAAAAAAATTAACACACTGTACATAGCCGATGGCCACCATCGTACAGCAGCAGCCTCCTCTATGAAGGACCACAAGAAAAGAAATCTCCATGATGATGTGACTCACGATTACTACATGGCAGGAATATTCCCCTTTGATCAAGTAACAATAAGCTCATACAATCGCATCTTTAAAGATTTAAATAACCGATCCAAAGATGAATTTTTACAAGAGCTTCAATTATATTTCGAGCTAGAAGCTGTCACCACACCTCACAAAGCAATACCTCACGAACCAAACGTTTTTGGTATTTACTGCCAGGGGTCATGGTACAAAGCTACGCTAAAAAAGAATATCGTGCGGTCAAACCACAACAAAACTCCCATGCTTGATATCGCAGTTCTCAGCAGCCTAATTCTCAAACCTTTTCTTAATATCGATATTTATAATCCCGATGACCGCACGGAATTTGTCGGTGGCATATGGGGATTGGACGCATTAGAAAAAAACTGTCGTGAACATAATTGGCCACTAGCTATTGCTTTTTTTCCAATTAGATCAGAAACTTTTAGCGCCTTAGTCAATGAGGGAGAATTAATGCCACCAAAAACTACTTGGTTTGAGCCGAAAATTCGCCCAGGACTTTTTACCTACACTTTTGACTGTTGCTCTAACGAGAAACTCCCCTACAAACAGGATGTAAATGATACGCCGTAAAACACATTTTAGATTTTTACTCGTCACTTATGCCTTTGCATCTGCAAATTTTTTGTACGCGGCAGGCCCCTCACTTAGCAAGCGCTGCCAGGCGCTTAATGAATGGATGGCAACAAATTCAGAGGTGAGCTCCGATCCTGACATTATAGCGCCAGCAAGCGTCCCACTTTTTGAGCATTATCCTTATTTAATCAGACATATTCCTTATCTCGACATAGCTAAATTACCAACTCCAGTTAAGCCTCTCAACTCGCTCGGCAGAGAACTAGGCCACCGCAATCTTTATATAAAAAATGACTCCACAACTGGACATCTATTTGGTGGTAACAAGATACGTAAGCTCTGTTTTTTGCTCGGGCAAGCGGTTTATCACAAAGCAGATTATATTTTAACCGTTGGTGGTGCCGGCTCTAATCACAGCACAGCAACAATCGTTTTATCGTCATGGAGTAATGTTAATATCCCCTGCATAAGTTTTTTATCCCCACAACTACCAACAGCATATACTTGTCGCAATCTTATAATCAGCCAACAATATGGCGGCGAATTGCACCCATGCACATCTTCTGCTGATCGGGCACAAGCCCTTTTACACAAAGCCGCAGAATTACAAAGCAGAAGCAAAAAAGTTGTTTACATCCCTAGCGGGGGATCTAATGCCCTTGGCAGCCTTGGCTATGTCAATGCAGCGCTTGAACTTAAAAAACAAATAGGTGCTGGTGAAATGCCCAAGCCTGATTATATTTTTGTTGCAGCAGGAAGCAACGGCACCGCTGCCGGCCTATCACTAGGACTTGCGCTTGCAGGCCTTGATACTCAAGTTATTCCAGTCATTACGGTACCAATGACCTCAGAAGAATTCACAGCTGACGCCAGACAACTAATTGAAGAAATGTGTAAACTTTTACAATTAAGCTCCATCCCCGAAAATATCATCTACCCTCGGTACACTACTGAATATTTCGGCGGAGAATACGCTCGCATACCTAACATAACAGCAGACGCTCTTTCGCTAATGCATAGAACAGAGGGCTTTAAGCTCGATGGCACCTACGCCGGCAAAGCCTTAAACGCATTCATTGATTACGCCCAAGCAGCCGCACATAAAGATAAGGTTCTTTTGTTTTGGAACACATTTTACACAGACAAACCAAGAACCTCGTTTGGCGCATCAGACATATCAAAACTCCCTGAAGAATTTCATCATTACTTTACCGACCCGCTTCAGCCAGGAGATTTAGGCCTCTAAATCGACTTTAGATTTTTTTGTAAGTTAGCGTGAGTTCAAAATTATGAATTGTATGAAGATGCTTATCTATTCTTTTTTTTACGAAAAACATGTACCTGCCAATGTCGTCCCGGACTCCGATCCGGGATCCAGGCAAAATATAAAATTCCATGTGATTAAAAACGTTAAATCACAACCTAGGACAATGTTTGCAATTAATTTTTTTGATGCATTTTCAGCCTGGATCCCCGCCTTCTCGGGGACGACGCTAACGAGTTCTAATTTTTTATAAAAATATCGAAAGGTTATTTCTTTTTGATGAATTTTAAAAAGCCCACCGTACCACCATTTCATAAAACCAAGTAATTTGGAGCTGAACAACTAATGACTACCCCACTTATTGGTGCACACATGTCCACAGCTGGCGGCGTTAGCCGCAGCATCGAACGCGCACTCAGCGTCGGTTGCACAACCATGCAAATTTTTACCAAGAGTAACCGTAGCTGGTTTGACAAGCCAATTACACCTGAAGAAATTGCTGCGTTTAGAGAAGCCTATGCAAAAAGCGGCATACGCGAAGCCATGATTCACACATCATACTTGATCAACATTGGCGCCAAAGAAGCATCAACCGAAAACAATTCTGTCAAAGCATTGACACAAGAGCTTGAACGGGCACAAGTACTTGGAATCCCTTATCTCGTGCTTCACCCTGGCTCACACACGGGAGCAGGCACGGACGTTTGCCTAAAAAAAATTGCAGGTAACCTCGATGAAGTCTTAAAAAGTGCTGACGGCACCACCATGATTTTAATTGAAACTATGGCAGGGCAAGGAACCAATGTTGGCTCAACGTTTGAAGAAATTAAACAAATCTTAGATCAAGCTCAGAAGCGCAAACTACTTGGCGTCTGCTTTGATACCTGCCATGCTTTTTGCGCGGGCTACGACATCAGCACCGATGAAGGGTATGAAAAAACGTTTCAAGATTTTGATCGCATCATTGGCCTTGACCATCTGCGCGCATTTCATGTTAACGATTCAAAAACACCATTAAATTCGCGCAAGGATCGCCACGAAGAGCTCGGCAAGGGAAACATCCCACTTACCTTCTTTAAAAATCTTGTGAATGATGCACGCTTTGCGAAAATACCCAAAGTGCTTGAAACCCCTACCGACCCTGAGATGAATTTATATCGTCGCGAAATCAAATTACTCCATGAGATGATCTCATCAAAACAGGCTGTACAATAATAATGATCATCATTCACAGTAAAATATATTAGACCTGCGGCTTCAGGCGGTTCGGTTTTTGCTCAATTGATAAAACATATCCACGCTTCGTCAAACAATCCATAAAGCTTAAAAACTCAAGCTCTCTTCCTGGTGGTACAAAGAATTCAAATATTTCTGTATCACTATCTAAAGCTCGCTCAAAAACAACATTATCTTCTGCTCGCAAAACACCAACAACAAACCAGGTGGTTTTTTTAACAAAACGAACATGATAATAAGTACAGTACATAAAAACCCTCTATTCTGGTTTTTCCAAAAATAAAATTGCCACCAGACATTTTAACAGTTATGCAACTGCTTTCCATCTTTTCATATAATTTCTAAAGATTATAAATTAACACCTTTATTTGATGAGAGTTTAGCACTCTTTGAGCAAAAGAAACTCACAAAAGGGATGAATTGCTTTTCGGCAGTTACGCAGAATAACTCACTCATCTCGGCAAAGAAATTCCGCGGGATCTTGATACTGTCGATAAATTACTAGGCACAACACTTGATACCAACCTTGCCTTCACGGCTGGCAATGATGGAACTTGCCAATCAGCTTTCTACTAATACCAATTACACAAATTAATCATGCATTTTAAAAACAGGTAACTATTACCAATAAACTCCTCCTCTTCCGTTGATCCGGCTTGTCCACCATGGCCTTGGCGCGGTGCTGGGTCGTAGCCCAAAGGACGAAGCCTGGAAGCTCGGAAGTGATTTAAATATCCCGACAGTCCTGAGCTTGTCGAAGGATTCGAGGGGTCCGGGACTTATTCTAATTCATAGGATTGGTATTAAACCGACCAGCTCATCCTGTCCTTAAAGTTGAGATACGGTAAAAAAGTTGTATTAAGTTTGGTGATATAACTATATTGATAGCTATTGAGAGATAGCCACAAAATAAAGACCCTTTTTTTAGTAGGTCAAAACTAAAATCAACGGTGCTGAATTCTAATTTTTAAAAAAAGGAATGTATGTAATGAAGAGAAACAGTATGTTTCGTTATTTAATTTTGGTGGTACTGAGCTTCGCGGTCAGTACTGCCATTGCTTATGATACTAATCCGATTACGTTTGGTTCGGTGATTACCTTAAAGCACAACTGGAGTCGTACCTATTTAACCGCATCCACAGATAAGTATACCCACAATGGCTCATCGGGTGAGCAGGCGGTTTATGCTGGCACCAGTGATACAGCACCTGAAGCGCAGTGGATTGTTAAGGGGAGTCATAACGGTGATCGCTTTAACTTTAACTTTACTCCACCATCAGGGCGCAATACCACCGCTCAAATTGGTTGGCCCGTCAAAGTGGGTAGTTATTTACGGCTAGAAAACGTAGCCACGGGTAAAAATTTACACAGCAATATTTCACATCCATCTCCCGTAGCAACCGACCAACGCGAAGTGACCAATAGCGCTTTTGAAAATGGTTCGTGGGATACGAATAATGATTGGCAGGTTATTTGGAATTATCGTAATCCTTCTGGCAATGGTGAGCAAAATGGTACTTATGCTGTCAGTGGTCAATATATTAAAATAAAGCATGTTAATACTGACTATGCGTTGAATTCATCTCAGAGGACTTTTACGCTTGCTGGAAAAGTACGCCAGCTAGTGCATATATCTCCAGGTAGCGACGACTATTCTCTCTGGATTCTTGAGACTGTGAGGCAACCAAATGTGAACGACAAAATTAAAACGCAGTTTGCAGCTAGTCGTACAGTAAAGCTTGCGTACATGACCCCAGTATTTTGGGACTCAGAAATGAGCACTTGTGCCACTATAGCGTCAGGGTCTTCAGCTGTGTCCTACGCTGATCGTCGCGTGTGGGCTCATGGCGGCAGTATGTATGATCCAAGCAATACCGGAGTATCGCCGAATAACCTCATGGAGCTTCTTGTTGGTCCATGGAGTGATGAACGTGCTCGCCGCGGGCCTTCAATATTTATAATTCAGAACGCTGATGATAAATTCAAAACAGGGAGCATTAATTTTGGTGACCGTATCAAAATTATTGCTGTCAATGGCGGTGCTGGTGATTCTCGTAAATCAGGGTTGTTGTCGCCATTTAGATACGTATTGATACATGAACACTCACGCCATGGTGCGCCGTATTGCGACCTTATGGTGAGTGGTCCTGACTTCCATGCAGCAAAGACTGATGCAGCTGTTTTTACATTTGAGCCGATTATTGATGGTCAGACCGGTGCA
>CAMATL010000006.1 GCA_945861145.1 candidate division TM6 bacterium GW2011_GWF2_37_49
TTAAGAAAAAATCTTCAAAAAAACCACACAGCCTTAAACAGCTCAGATTGACTTTTAGGCAATTTTTACTTAAAGTGGGTACTCGTTTATTAGTAAATTTATTCGTTGTTTCATTAAGGATAGGTGTTTTTAGGTATGACAAAGACATACAATATCGAAATCCAGGTAACCGGCAATCTTGAAAAAAGCTTAAAACAACTCAAGAAAAAGATTGAACGGGAAGGTGTTGTCCGCGATATGAAACGCCAAGTTTACTTTGAACCAGAAACTCAAAAACGTCGTAAACGTTTGATGAGAGCTATCAAGAACAACCTGATCAAGGGTCTTGAAAACGACATGGTCTAGTCAGTCCTTTGAATTTAGTAACGAGAACCGGGCTTCATGCACAAATCAACAATCTCTGACGTTAAACGCGAACGTAAAAAATCATTATTTCTCCGCGAGCTTTCTGCTTTTATCGATGTTATCGCCCAAGAGCAGCCGGCTGTACGTGAAGTTTATTTAAGCCGCATCGACCTTTCAGCTGATGGCGGCATTTGTTATTTGTACTTTGCAGCTATTGCGCCAATCGATGGTGACCAAGCAGCAGCCGAAGCGCGATTCCTTGTCGCACTTGAGGTACTTAAGCTGTACAGACCATCGCTACGAAGAAACTTGGCAGCAGGGTTGCAAGCCCGGTATACACCTGACCTTATGTTTCTCTTTGATGAAAATCGAGAAAAAATCGATCGTATCAATGAGCTGCTCGATCAAGTCTCACAAGAACTTCATACATCTAAAGCTGACGCAGACTCTGACGAGGATGACGAGTAAACCAAAAAATTTCTTGTACTTGGTGATGTAAAGGAGTGTAGTGGAAGTGTACTTGGAAAATCCAGGCATAATCATGCCTGGAAAAAGTACTAAAAATTTCGCAAGCAACATCAATCAGCAGTTACAGACCGTTTTACTCAAAGAAGCGCATGCGCTAAGCCTTGTGTGTAAGGCTTTACCAGACAACGCCTATCTTCTAGTCGAAGCAATGCTCAATACCCTTGGGCGTATTGTTTTTTCGGGGACCGGCAAATCAGGTCTCGTTGCTCAAAAATTAGTAGCCACCTGCGCCAGTCTTGGCATCCCCTCATTTTTCTTACACCCTCATGAAGCACTGCACGGTGATCTGGGCATGGTTACACGCGGTGATTTATTTATCGCCCTCTCAAAAAGTGGTACCGGCGCCGAGCTTTCAATTATCACCTCAGCACTCAAAGCTACTGGCGTTACCTGCGCACTCATTGCTTGCAGCAACGGCGCACTAGCTCGCGAAGTAGATATTCCCATCATACTCCCCTTTGAACAAGAAGCCTGCCCGCTCAATCTTGCCCCCACAAGCAGCTCGACCATTACCATGGCTTTTGGTGATGCACTTGCTGTGGTGGTAAGCACTTTAAAAAATTTTAATCACACTGATTTTGCACGATTCCACCCCGCTGGCGCGCTGGGCAAACAGCTCCTTCAGGTGGCGCCACTGATGTACAAAGCCCCGCTGCTGCCATTTGTACAAGCTGATGATACGTTTGAAAATTTCATCGTCACCATCACCGAAAAAAAAATGGGCATCGGTTTGGTAGTCGATGCAGATGAGCGATTGCTTGGCATTATTACCGACGGTGATTTACGCCGCGCCTGCAAAAAAGGCCCCGCAGTTTTTAACGCAACAGCAGTCAATGTCATGACCAAAAATCCAAAAACTATCCGCCATGATGAATTGGCATCAAGTGCACTCAACATTATGGAAACATACAGCATCACTACTTTGGTTGTTACGAAAGATGAGCGCGTTGCTGGGGTGCTGCATATCCATGAAGTCATCAAGGCTGGCATTAAGAGTTTGTAGCCCGCCTCAGGTTCTACAAACCTTCACCGTGGGTAAAGAACAAGGAATGAAAATGCATTGCAGAAAAAATTGCAACCTCATTACTAAAAACCCAATGTTTTTTAGTAAGCTTCAAATGAGAGCTCACCTATCAAATCCATGAACTCCATATAAAAAGAACAATCATGATAAATATTTATACCACACCATTTTTTACTGCTTTAGTCGGCCTATGCTTGGGCTCATTTTTACACGCATTGGCTCACCGCATCGCTTTTGAAAAGCCAATTTTACGCAAACGCTCACACTGTCCAGATTGTGATATTCTTATCACCTGGTACCAAAACATCCCCATACTTTCTTGGCTTGCGCTTGGCGGCCGATGCTGCAACTGCAAAGCCCTTATTTCATGGATTTACCCGTTTACCGAATTGGTTAGCGCTATCGCCTTTACCTTGGTTTGGCATTACCTACCGCTACAATCTCCACTCATGGGAGTAGCTTACTCACTCTTTATCGCCGCCCTTATTGTTGCCACTACGACCGATCTTCATACCTTTACCATCCCGCAAGCAGCTTCGCTCTGGATGGCTCCTGTTGGCATCGCTGCAGCGGCAGCACAGCTTTTACATATTTCATTATTGCAAAGCATATTTGGCGCATGCGCGGGCTACATCAGCTTGTGGCTTGTGAATTTTATTTTCAAAAAAATGCGTGGCATCGATGGTATCGGCGTTGGCGACATGGAGCTTTTATGTATGATCGGTGCATTTCTAGGGCCTGTCGGGGTATGGCATACAGTAATGATCGCCTCAACCGTAGGCAGCTTATGGGGCTTGCTCATGTATTTGCTGCACAAAGAGGCTAACGGCATTGTACCTTTTGGTCCGTTTTTGGCTCTTGGGGCCTGCTGCCAATTGTTTCTTGCGCGGCAGCTATGGTATGTTTTTACCTTTGGCTTTTAAGCCAACAGGCGAGCTCATGGTCCATGTCATTAAATTGAAAATCGGGAGCCGCGTCAAAGTTGACGCGGCTCCCGATTTATTTGTATTGAGCTAAGGCTTAATCAAGCCCTTTGCCTACATTTTCAATTTTACGCGTTTCATCAATAGTCCAGACATCGATTGTCCCACGACCACGAATATCACCTGCGGCTGCTGCAATAAACGCATCGCTTTCGATGTAATTTGCCCCCAAAAATTCCACCGGTGTTTCAAGACTACCGGTAAAATAATGCACCCCTTCCTGGCTGCCAGGAATATTGAAGCCATAGCTATAAAGAAATGATTCTTGTTTGCCGCCACCACGATAACCAGCAGGAGTCCAGCCGGCACTGTCAGGCCCACTAAGCGCTGCGGGGTATTGCCCATGCTCAGCATAGTAAGTCTGCATAGCCGTATGCAGTGATGCGAGATTAATAGCAACCTCCGCCTGCTTAACACGCACAACATACTTAAAATATTGTGGTACTGAAATTGCAGCCAAGAAGAAAATGATAGCTACAACAACCATCAATTCCATGAGTGTAAAACCGGCCTTGCGCATACGCAGCTCCTTATTTATTCCCCAAACTAATGCAGCGAACGTACTACCTTACCATAAAAAAAGGCAAGCTTTTACAAACTTGCCTTTTTGGTTTTATTAAAATTAATTCAGAATTGAGTAAAAAAGTCTTAAATATCCGCATAACCGGTTTGTTCTAGCTGAGCAACCAGATCGGCTCCACCACTTTTGAAAATGAGTCCATCACGCAATAGCACTACTTTGTCTGGCGTGACGTATTGCAAGATTCGTTGGTAATGAGTAATCAAAATGACGGCCATGTCAGGATGTTGTTCACGAACCTTATTCAAAGCTACCGCTACTTGGCGTAAAGCATCAATATCAAGACCGGAATCAATCTCATCAAGAATGACTAGCTTGGGCTGCAAAACTGCAACCTGAAGCATCTCTGCTCGCTTTTTTTCACCACCAGAAAAGCCTACATTAACCGAGCGCTCAATAAACGCGTGATCCATGTGCAGCAAATCTAGCTGTGATAACATCATTTTATGAAAATCGCGAATACGCATTTGACGCGGCGTGCCGTCGTAGAGGGCATTATATGATTGACGTAAAAAATCTTTATAAGGCACACCCTCGATTTCATGAGGATGCTGCATGCCAAGGAAAATACCTAGTTTTGCTCGCTTATCAGGAGACAAACCTATTACATCATCACCCGCAAAAGAAATAGTGCCCGCAGTAACGGTGTAACGAGGGTGCCCCATCAATGCAAGCGAAAACGAGCTCTTGCCTGAGCCATTTGGCCCCATGATGGCACATACTTCGCCTGGCTTGATTTGAAGGGTTAAACCCTTGAGAACCTCTTTTTCTCCGACCGATACATGAAGATTATCTACATTAAGCAAAGCTGACACGTGTTAGTTCCTTTCCATTGGTGAGATTTTAAGAGGTATGATCATAAAATAAATAGCAGCAATTGCAACAAAGACTCCGATCAAGAAGTTATAAAGGTTTGAAATCAAGACAAAAAAAGGGCGCGGCTGTTTCCAGTCGCGCCCCAATTTAATGATAGTGAGTAAACTTTATCGTTTATCGTCACCCATTGCATTACCAACTACACCACCCGTGATACCACCAAGGGCACCCCCGAGCAACGCACCGCCAACGCTACCACTAGCAGCAGCACCAATCAAGGCGCCAGTTGCGGCACCAATACCTGCACCGCCTGCGGTTTTTTCACCTTTTGAACAACCCGAAATAACCATACTTGCTGTAAGCAAAAGACCTAGTGGTATCAATTTTACAATATTCATAACAAGTCCCCTTCTTTAAAATAAAGAACAATACTCTTTAAACTTCTGTATCTAAGGTTATTTATCGTCGCCCATTGCGTTACCAATGACACCACCCGTGATACCACCAAGGGCACCCCCGAGCAACGCACCGCCAACACCTTTACCAGCCGCTCCACCGATCACAGCACCTGTAAGGGCACCAATACCAGCGCCTCCGGCAGTTTTTTCACCTTTTGAGCATCCGGCAATAGCCATACTTGCAGCTACCAAAAGCCCGATTGCCATAATTTTAACCATCATCGTAAATCCCCTTCTTCTCTAGATTAAGAACAAATACCTTTTAGGGCCTCCCCTTGAACATATTTTAATTCTATTTGTAATTACTATTAAAAATAAAGAGATTAGATAACTTTTTTAAAAAAATGGGCAAATTTTTTGATTTTACGCAAAAAAAGGCCCGGAGTTCTCCGAGCCTTTTTAATTTTTTTAGATTTTTAGGGAGTTAGCGGAACGCTAAAATCCGCTTTTCACTGCAATATGGGCAAAATCGATAAGAAACTGTTGGCGAAAATGAGGTCAAGCAGCCACTACAAACTTTCTCTCGCACCAAACTATCACCGCACGACGGACAACGATGGGCTCCTGGAATACTATTTTGCCGGTGACAGGATAAGCACCAACGGTCAAGTCCTGCTTGCAGCCGACGCACTTCAGCCTCACGCTGCGCCATAGATCGTTCACGTAGCTCAGCAGTCCGTGCATGGTAACGATCTTCGGCCGCTTCTTCTTGATCAGCGGCTCGACCAGCAGAGCTACCAATAATATTACCAATCACACCGCCAAGAAGCGCTGCTGTTGTTTTATTCTTGTTGTTCGTCAAACTCGAGCCAATAATCGCTCCCGCTGTTGCACCCATGGTGCCAGCAGCTGCTTCGTGCCTGCCACAACCAGAGAAGAGGCTCATTGCTCCAACAAAAAAGGCAAATGTTATAACCTGATGCATACTATTTTTTACTCTATATAAAGCCAAGCGCTGAACGCTCAACCCAACCAAACTGACTCTTTGTTTTAACCTTGCAAAAATCTGGACGATTTCTATCAACGCGTACCTCACAACCCTCAACCAATACACCAACTTGTTGGTACGTGGTGCTTGGTCCGGCGTATAATACAACACGTGGCTCTATAACGACAGCACTCAAACGCATCACACGTATTTGACGGTACAATAACAACCCGCCAAGTAAAAACATACTGAAAAAGAGCATGATCAGCAGACCTCGCCTTTTTTTCTTTAATAATTTTCTAGCTAACACAAAAAGCAACGTCCAACTCAGCAAAAAAAGTAATTGCATGATCACTAAGGGAATTGCTTTAATAAAGCGCAGACCCTGTCTGCTCAAATTTCTACTCTTTAGGACCAACCCTTTTTTGTCGGTAGATACATTAATTTTTGCATATATTTGATCAAGGCTGGCTTGTAATTCTTCATAATCAAAAAGCCCCCAGCGCTCTTCGGCTTGGCGTAAACGCCAGAGGGCCTGACCTGTTTTGCTTAACTTAAGCGCACAGCTACCCATATTAAAATATACGCGTGGTGTTGGATTGCTAATTTCTTGATAGAGCTTATAAGCATCCTGGTACTTTTCTTCTAGGTACGCCTGATTTGCACGTACAAAGCGGTCGCTGTCTTGCGCCGCAACAGCCTGCAATCCCGTCCAAGCAATTACCAAGCTAACCATCCATAAAATTCGAAACGTTCTATACGTACTCACTACAATCACCGCTCCATTGTGCAACTTTTTATTTTCGCTCACTTGCCAAGAAGTAATACCCAATACTGAGATTTTTTCAACAACATTTCACAAATTTCAGCAGAAACAACCTGCCGCGTAAAATGCAAACTAGCACACATCTGTAAATAACTAACAAATTCACGCATACGTTCATCTGTCCACCCATGCTGCGCAAGCCGTTGCTCAACAACCTGCTCAGTTACTTCCTGCTCATGCAATCGCCATAGGTTTGCCAGGAGTTTAATAAAAAATTGATATAGTTTTGTTGCGCTACCACCCGCCACAATAGCTTCAAGCTCTTTTTCTGCTTGCTTAACAATATCCTGTACTCCTGGTTGTTTTTTAAAGCGCTGGAATAATCGTTTATCCAGCCAGGCCATAAAACCACGCACATGAAGCCCAAGAGGCAAGAGCATCAACAACACAATCATCCACCACGTCATTGCTACATCGCCATGCCCAGCTTCATCAAAAATAAACCCGCGCCCGTTGTCTTTTTTTGCTTGAGCTGGATCATCATTCACTTCACGCGCAAGCTCATCAACCGTCTTGGTAGGCTGCGCCACAGCATCACCTGTTAAAAAAAGCTCAATTGGTTGCGATGACAATGTTTTATACGCCCCAGCCTCAGGATCAAAATAGGTTAATTGTTGCGCTGGAAATTCTATACGGCCAGATTTATTAACCTGTAAAACGTATTCAATTTTTTTTGTTGCTATGCCTTTACCACCAGGCGCCTCCTGCATAGACGCTTTTGCCTTAAAAACCTTGCTCCCTGGGGGAAGATTCAACGGTACTTCTTCAGTAAATTCCAAGTTTCCGCGACCAGTTATATCGACTACAAGCTTGATAGGCTCATTAACTTGTACTGTTGGTTTATCAACCGAGATATCAAACCCCGTCATTATACCAACAAGAGAGGTCTGGTTTTTTGTTTTTGGCAACGGTTTAACAAGTATGTTTATCGCAGGCGCATCAACCTCTTTTTGTTCTGCTTGAGGCCCAAAAGCCATACTAAAAAACTGTTCCATCCCACCGGCTGAAAATTGTTGTTGCTTTACTGGAACCGAGTAATGAATATGCATCGGCCCAATGGTAGCTGCCCCTGCCTTAACGGGCAAAAAGGTAACGACTTGTTCGTAGACCCTACTAACCGCCCCGTTACGCAAAATTTGCCGCCAACCCCTGTTTTGAATATCTTTCTTAAAAAAATTTCCCTGCTCAGGAACCTCTGGGACCAATTGATAAATTTGATCATGAGCAATGTATCGAATGGTTACCTCAAATGGCTCTCCCCAGTACACCTCAGATTTTGAAGGCATCAGCTCTACTTCAAGCGCTTGGCTATTAGTGGGCGCAATCGGACTTTTATGCCCAGCAGATTTCTCTTCTTGTGGTTTTTTCTGGGGCTCAATCTGACAAAAAAATTCACCGCTTGTTGCAGTAGTTTCTCCAGATCTCACTTTTATTGGCCCAATTTTATGAATACCCGCCTTAAATGATTTAACCTGCAACTGTATTGTGCTCACTGAGGTTGTTTTACCATTAATTGTTGATGAGCTTTGCGTTACCGATTTACCAATAATTTTGAACAGCTCAAACCCCTTAACCTCTACTTCATCGGTACCTTCATGAGCACCGCTGATTTCAATATCAACAACAAACACTTCCCCAAGTGTAGCTGTTGCAACCTCATGTCCTTGAGCATCAGGCTTATTAACAAGGCCTGGAAATTTGATTGATACTTCAAGCGCCGCAAGATTTGTAACCAGCGCTAGCAGTACTGTTATTATTAAACACTTACGCATTCGCTCCCCCTACCATGGTTTTTGACTACCACCAACCCGTTGCGCGCCCATCTTTGAAAGCTCATATGCCATTGCACGTTTTTGTGCATTGCCTTCCATCTGCTCCACCGCATCAAGGACCGCCTTTGTATGAGCATCCATAACACGCTCCATGGTATCTTCATTTCCTGGTTGCTGATTGCTAGCTGCAGCATCGCTGGCTTCACCCTCAGCCTCTTTATCTTCTTTTTCTGGTGCTTTAGGCTTTTGTCCTGGTTTTTCACCAGGCTTTCCGCCTGCGTTTTTGTCGCCTTTGTCTTTACCGTTTTCACGACCGCGGTCTTTGGCTTGCTCTAATTTTTCATCATCACGCGACTTATCATCATTTCCATCTTTTTGCTTGGCAGGATCATCACCCTTTTGCTCATCTTTTTTGTCCTTATCATCCTTGCTCTGCTGGTCTTTTTTTTGATCAGCATCACCTTGCTCTGATTTCTCGTCTTTGCCTTTACCATCTTTGTTTTTTTTATCGCCAGCTTTGCCCTGTTTGTCTTTATCGTCGCCTTGCTGGCCATCATCTTTTTCATCACCATCATTGTTTTTTTCGTCTTGATCCTTACCATCACCCTTTTGTTTGTTTTTATCTTTATTGTCTTTGTTGTCTTGAGGGTTTTGTTGATCTTTCTTCTGCTGATTTTCATATTTTTTGGCTAAGAGTTTTTTCTGAAAAAGCTCTACCTCGTCCTTCATTTTTTTAGCACGAGCATGCTCAGCTTCAAGCACAAGCACAGCATCAAATTGTTTGATTGATTGGTCGGTAAGCACCAACGCTTTATCAATCAGTTCATCACTTACTTTTTCTTTTTGCCATGAAGGACCAACCGCACCTTGCGCACGACGATATTCAGTCTGCCCAAGATTGAAATAAACTTGTTTTTTAAAAAAAGGCTTATCAGGCACATGCTGCATTGCTCGATCAAAACTTGCAGCGGCGGCATCAAATTGCTGTTTTTTATACTGAATTACACCCATGTTGTAGTTTATGTACGGATTGGTTGGATCATTAATTTGTCGCCGCTGCAGATCAAGCCGCTTATCTTCAACCGTCTTTTTTTTCTGCCACGGCCACTCCCAGGCGACAAGAGGTTGGCTGCTGAACAATGCTATAAATACGCTTGCAACAATAATTTTTTTTGAAAAGACCGCGCTCATGTCCTTCGAGACGCCCCTACAGGCCTCCTTATGATGAGCGGACTGAGTACCCGCTCGCCCTGAGGAACGACAAAGTCGTGTCTCCACGGGTTTTCGAGCGACAACGTATCTTAATTTTGAAAAAAAACTATTAATTTTCATAGTTACAACACCCACTCAAGCAACAAACAGACCAACGCCCCCAACAAAAACCAGTGATATTGATGCTCATACAATGAAACTTTTTGTTCAGAAAATTGCTCTTTTTCATATTTTTGAACAATGGTGACTAACTCATCTAAATCACCATCATCTTGCCGCGTTTTTATGTAATGACCTTGCAAGCTCTTAGCCATTTCTTGTAATAATGGTTCATTGAGCTTTGTCATTGCCGTACCACCAGCATCATCGGTTTCATGACCAACCTGATTACCAGCTCGATCAAATTTTGGCACTGGCGCACCCTCCGGCGTGCCCACACCCATGGTAAACAAAGTAATGCCTTGTTCGACAGCCAAGCGTTTAACATGCGTCAAATCAGTAGAAAAATCTTCACCATCAGTCATAAGAAGCATCAATTTATTTTTACGATCTTTCGACTGACTAAATACCTGCAACGCCTCAAGCAGCGCATTATCTATAGCTGTGGTCCCCAACGAAAACTGCTCAACCTCTACCTGCTCAAGAAACAAAAGAAACGCGTTATAATCAGCTGTCAGCGGGCAATGCACAAAAGCGGTGCCTGAAAACAAAATCAACCCAACACGTTCAGCTTTGAGCTTACTCAACAAGCTGCGGATTTTGAGCTTGGCAAACGTCAGCCGATTTGGCCGTAAATCTTGCGCCAACATACTGCGCGAGATATCAAGCACCAACAAAAGATCTCGCCCTTGCTGCACAATATTTTCATCATGCTTGCCCCATTGCGGCAGCAGCATAGCCAAAAATAAAAGTACGAGCGCTACAACACCTAGTACTAATTTATATTGCTCGCGCAGAACAGAAAAATTTTGTAAAAACATTCCTTCATGGCGAGGATGCGTTAACTGTGCTGCAACTTTAAGACGATGCCGCACATGCTTAACGAGTAAAAAAATAAGCGCCCCCACGAATGGAAGCAACATTACACGATCGGCACTAGCCCAATGAATACCTAAAAATTCAGTCATGATTTACATTCCTCGCCACACAAACAACCGTAACCCATATTCCAGAGCAATGAGGAGGAACACAAGCCAGATGAAATGCAAAAAGGCTTCATAGTAATTATGAAAAAGATTTGTCTCTATCTCAGTTTTTTCAAGTTGATCAATTTTATCATAGATGGCTCGCATGTCGGCCGGGTTTTTAGCTCTAAAGAATTGTCCACCCGTTTCACGTGCAATTTTTTCAAGCAACGCGACATTGAGCGGCATTTGTTGTGATTGGATACCAAAATAGGGGGACTGAATATAACCAACACCCCTCTCACCACCTATACCAATGGTGTAGACCTTGATACCAAGCTGCTTGGCTAGATCAATTGCATGCACAGGGTCAATTCGTTCAGCCTCTGGTGATGGCACACCATCAGTAAGCAGCACTACAATGCGACTCTTGGCTTTAGAATTTTTAAGCCGACTCACCGCCACAGCAAGGCCAGTACCAAGTGCCGTGGCGTTGGGATCGATTACCCCAAGCTCGATGCGCCCGATGATATCTTTTAGGACTGATTTATCAAGCGTCAGAGGACAGCGAGAGATGGCGTCAGCACCAAAAAGCACGAGACCAATCGGATCGCTTGTACGCTTTTCTACAAAACGAATTGCTTCTTTTTTTGCAACATCAATCCGCGTACGCCGATCATTGAGATCATCAAACGCCTGCATACTCCCCGAAACGTCAAGCGCGATAACAATATCAACACCGTTAACGTTTACAATGGAGCGCTCATCAACCCACTGTGGCCGTGCTGCAAAAACAACCAACAGCAATAATGATGCCGCACGCAATACAAATAAAACAATACGCCGCAAAGAAGAACGGCCGGAAAAACCGGCAGCTGCGAGCTGTGAACTCAATGGGAATATGTACCGGGGATACCGGTAAAATTTAAGGCGATACACAAGTACCAAAACATAGACAGGTAACAATACCCATAACAAAAAAGGATATGCAAAACGCAACAGCATGGTTCTGCTCCAGCTATCAATACACTATTGGTTATGACTCACTTTGCTACATTCAAGTGTAAACCAATTGTGAATTTTCTCCAGAAATTCTTCCCGCGTTTCTAATTCAGGTTGAAAAATGAAGGGTTCGCCAACGAGCACCGTAACAGGACTTTTGGATGGATTTAACAGGCAAGAACCCTTGGTCATGACCCTGTGCATACCGTATAAAAAAATTGGCACAACGGGACGATCAAGCTCCTGAGCAAGGATGGTGAAGCCTCGGTAAAATTTATGAATTTTTCCATCCATGTGGCGAGTGCCTTCAGGGAAAATAATTATGTGGCTTCCATACGTGCCAGCAATTTTTACTGCACGATCCAGCGACTGATGGCTACTGCGAGCCGTTATGCGCTGTACAACTATGTGCATGCGGCGAAGCACAATGCCAAGCACAGGGACTTTTGGATAATCATTTGAAAACGAGATACGGAGTTGACTCCAAAACAATGCTTCTACAATGGCAGCATCAAAAGCGGACTGGTGGTTGATTACAATAATTGCAGGCTTACCATCTAACGCAGCAATTTTCTCAAAGCCATCAATCTTAAATTTTATACGTGCCGACCACAGAAATATACGGCCAACTAGACTTGCTCCAATTTGATGCCAGCGACTACGGTATCGCCATGCAGGCGGAAAAAAAACAATAGGTAAAAAGAGTACTGCAAAGAGGACTGTCGTCAGCGACAAAAGAGCGTATATCCAAACGTTGAGTAAAATAACTCTTAGTTTCATTGCTCTGCAGTTTCTTCAAAAAGAGATACTGAGTACTGAACATTGCGCTTGCGACGATACCAGGTGTAGAGGAGTGCCACGGTCATGCCGTCCACAATAAACCGCCCATACTTAATAACCATTACCTGCCACAAGGCTGGAGCAGTGCCTAATTCAACAAAAAACTCTACAAAAGAAGAAAGCGCATACGGTGCATACAAGACCTTATCCCATCCAATCACGCATCCGACCAACAATGCCAATGCACCAAATGATAGGGCTGCAACGGCTAAAACAAGGGGCAGCGTGTAGATCAAAAGATTTGCTGCACGCTCCAAAGAACGCATCAACGACTTGAGTGTATGAGCTGAATCAAGCCAGAAAAACAGCGCGAATACTTCAAGCGCTTTAACGAGAAATAATACCAATTCTGGTAGCCGAGGCATTTGTTGCACACCGCCAGTAAAAAGCATCAGTCGAATTAATGAGGTAATAAATGCTATAAAAAAAACAAACTGCACGTACTTAAATACGTACGTTTGAATATAAATTCTTGGATTAAGTAAAAAATGATCGCGGCGCAGAAAGAGCACAAAAAACACCTGCATAAGAAATGTCATGACACCAATAGCCAACATGCCAACCATAAGTAAGGGGTGCAAGGTTGCCACCTGCTTACCAAGCGCCTTAATCATGAATTCAATAATTTTACAGCCAAAAAAACTAACAAATACAATGTCCACCCCAAGTACCCATGGGAAATGGAACAACATTTGCGTCATGCCTGTTTTAAAATTACCAACTGTACGCGCCATAAAATGCACAAGAAAAGGAGGTCGCAATACAGCCAACGAAAGCAGCCAATGCTGTACGATGCCATTCATTTATTGTTTTCCAAATAAAAGCTCACGGTCAATATGTTTAACCTTGGTGTAGTAGATTGCACAGGCACTATAAAAAATGCCCATTACCAGAACAAACCAAAGCAATGGCAAAACCGCACCAGATAAGAAAATAGGTAATCCAAGCCAGGTAGCCGCTATAAAAATATATTTTCCAACCATAAGTAAAAGTTGATATCCAGCAGCGAGCGTTGCAACCACAGGTAGATGACACAATACAAGCTTGCCTGTACCAAGCAATGCTTTAAAAAATGATACTGGGCTATTTTTCATATCCATAAATAGGTAGGCAAAAAAAGGTAACACCATAATCAACTCCTGACCTAAAACAAAAAATGGGAGATAGAAAATGAGTGAGATTAACAAGTAACGTCCATCTTTACGTTCAACTGATGGTCGCAACATAGCAGTCAAAGCTATGGTAAAAGTAAATAATGCGCCAAAAAATCCAGCAACGCCCTGAGGAGCCTTCACTATAAATTTTATACCAAGCGCACTTTTGATCGTGAAAAATGAAAAAACGCGATCCCAGAGTAGACCGCTTAATCCAATATTTGCCGTAAGCATGGCACACATGAAAAGCATTGCCAACATGGCCAAAATACCACTATCACCACGAATACTTTTAATAAGATTATTGAGCGTTGCTAAGACAAATAATTTACGCGAATCTTTGCCAAAAAGCTGGCATGAATCTTTCCAGTACTCAATTAACGACTTTGTCATAAAAATCCTTTTTACCTTAATAAGCTCAAGGGCTCGTCGGGCGAGTGTACTGAAAAAAAATTTGGAAGGCAATGTTATACCGCACTCAAGGACCAAGTAATTGGCGATTCATATAAGCAAATCAAGAAAATTTCGCATCACTCCATTCAATAAAGCCTCTCACCCCTCAAAAAGTATTTAATGTCAAATTGAATATTGCAACAGCTATATTTCAAGCTAATTGACATTTGTGAAATTTTAACTTTAAGCTTAAAATCGCGATGGGAATATAAATCTTTTGACAAAAATTGAACAGTTGGCTAAAACGTGTTGGTATCACATCACGTTAGTTACATGAAGAATTATGATTGGGCGGGGAAACCATGAGTACCAGGAAAAAAAAAGTGGATATAGATAAAGCACCTAAGTTATTGATTGTTGAATCACCAGCTAAAATCAAGACCATTTCAAAATTTCTTGGTAAAAACTTCAAGATAATGTCTACGTTTGGGCACGTCAGAGATTTGCCTGAGCGTAAGCTTGGTATTGAACGCAATGAAGAGACTCATAAGATCGAACTACAATATGTCACCATCGCTGACAAAAAAGATGTTGTAGCAAGCATCTGCAAGGAAGCATCCAAGTGCGGCGAAGTCTTTCTAGCATCAGATCCGGATCGCGAAGGTGAAATTATTGCCTGGCACATTGGTGAAGAAATAAAAAAAGTATTCCATGACCCTGAACATATTTACCGGATTACTTTTAACGAAATCACTGAGCCCGCTATCCTTGAAGCAATTAAGCGCAAAACCAAGGTTGATAACGATAAGGTAAGCGCCCAACAAGCGCGCCGCATTCTCGATCGTTGGGTGGGATATGAAGTCTCCCCGATTTTATGGAAAAAAATTGCCAAGGGACTTTCTGCTGGTCGCGTTCAATCGGTTGCTCTCATGCTCGTTTGTACACGAGAAGAAGAAATTTTAGCCTTTAAGCCAGAAGAATCATGGTCTGTGCATGCCGTTTTTACGCTAGAAGATGGCTCTACTATGCACGCCGAGCTAAGCAAAATTAGTAAAAAAACAGCTAAACTCAACAGCAAAGAAGATGCTGACAACGTACTATCTCAGCTGGCCAAGGCCACTTATATTGTCGCACAGATTATCGACAAAAAACGTGCCAAAAGCCCGCTGCCTCCTTTCATGACAAGTACCCTACAGCAAGATGCTTTCAATAAACTTGGCTTTGCGGTTGAAAAAACAATGTCAGTAGCTCAACGTCTTTATGAAGGCGTGCCGCTATCGAATAAAGATGAACCAGAAGCGCTAATCACCTACATGCGTACCGACTCGCTTCGCATTGCCGAAACGGCTATTACTGGTGTTCGCGAATACATTAAAGAAGAATTTGGCAAAGAATATCTGCCTAAGTCACCGCATCTTTATGCTAAAAAAGGCGCTCAAGATGCCCACGAATCCATCAGACCAATTGAGGTTAGTCGATCACCTCAAAAAATTGGTCACTTCCTTAAAAGTGATGAGAAAAAACTTTATGACTTGATTTGGAAGCGTTTTGTTGCGTGCCAAATGACAGCTGCAGAATATTTTCAACGCCAAATTTTAATTGAAGGCGGCAAATTTACCTTCAAGGCAAACGGCTCCACATTAATCTTTGACGGTTTTCTAAAAGTATACATGGAAGAAGACGAAGAGACCGACCAAGCCGTAAAAATTCCTAAAGGTATTGCTGAAAACATACCGCTCTCAATCGGCAATGTTGCCGGCAAGCAGCACTTCACACAACCACCTCCTCGCTACAGTGAAGCAACGCTCGTTAAAGAATTAGAAAAACAAGGTATCGGTCGACCAAGTACTTACGCAGCAACGCTTTCAACCATCCAAAAGCGTCAATATGTCAACAAAGACAACAAGCGCTTTACTCCTACCGAGCTTGGCACAGCGGTAAGCTCTATGTTGACTAAAAACTTACCCGATGTAATCAATGTCTCCTTTACTGCCAAAATGGAAGAAAATCTGGACAAGATTGCACAAGGCGAGGCAGATAGGGATACAGTGCTCAACGAATTTTACGTTGAATTCAAGAAGGATTTGGTCGCTTTTGGTGGCAATGAAAGCCTCAAGAAAACAATTGAGACTGATTTAGAATGTCCTCAATGTCAGAAACTGCTGGTTGTACGCTTTGGGCGAGCTGGCCAATTCGCTGGCTGCTCAGGCTTTCCAGAATGTAAATTCACTGGCAACGTCACCAAAAATGAAGATGGTACCTTTGCACTACGTCAAGACGATGGACCATCTGCTGAAGAATTAGGCGAATGCCCGCAATGTCAAAAACCGCTATCTAAACGTGTTGGCCGATTTGGACCATTCATTTCGTGCTCTGGCTATCCAGACTGTAAATATATCCACCAAGAAGCGCTCAAGATGCCCTGCCCGCTTGATGCTGGTCGCGTTACCAAGCGTCGCTGGCGCGGCGGCTCTTTCTGGGGTTGTGCAAATTATCCAACGTGTAAATTTGCTATTTTTGCCGGCGTTCAAGAAACGCCTTGCCCAAAATGCAGCAGTCCATACCTGCTGGTACAGAAAGCTAAAGAGGGTAATCTTAAACACGCTTGTCCAAACAAAGAATGTAAATTCAGTGAGATCGTAGAAACTGAAAAAGAATAACTTAACGTGCGATATCCCAGGTTGCTTTCACACACAACTTGGTGCTGAAAATTTTTGTATAATTTACGGTCAGATGACATTCTTAGAGTTACAGTGCTTAACTGAAGCAACAGCGATAGTCGATTTCATCGAGCAAGAATGCTCTTATAAATCGTAAGTTTATAGACATAAAAAAGGCCCCATCTCTGGGGCCTTTTTTTATTTCATCAATGCGTCTCTGAAAAAATCTAATTCTTCAAGCACCTTGCCAACGCCAAGCACAACGCACAGGAGTGGGTTTTCTGCTATCTTGACTGGCAAGCCCGTTTCTTTCGAAATAAGTATATCAAGATTTCTTAGCATTGAGCCACCACCGGCCATCATGATCCCGCGATCAACAAGATCGGACGACAACTCTGGTGGCGCATTTTCAAGCGCCGAACGCACAGCGTCGATAATTTCAGAAATAGGCTCAGCCAACGATTCAAATACTTCTGAATCTGAAAGCATGATTGTCTTTGGAACGCCGGTGATCAAGTCACGGCCTTTAACTTCCATTTGACGAATTTCGCCAGGTGACAAAATCGCTGTACCTATTTTAATTTTTGCTTCTTCAGCAGTTTTTTCACCGATCAACAAGCTATATTTACGCTTAACGTACTGAACAATCGAGCGATCCATTTCATCACCACCGACACGCACTGACTTGCAGTACACAATGTCTTTAAGTGAAATAATAGCAACTTCAGTAGTGCCGCCACCAATATCAACAATCATATTTCCAGTCGGTTCGCCAACAGGAAGGCCCGCGCCAATTGCTGCAGCCATCGGCTCCATGATCGTGTACACTTCACGCGCACCGGCTTGCTTAGCTGAATCTTCAATCGCGCGCTTTTCAACTTGAGTGATCCCCGACGGAACACCAATAATCATACGCGGACGAACAAACATGCGATGGTTATTGTTTGCTTCTTTAATAAAATGACGCAACATGCTTTCGGTGAGCTCAAAATTAGCGATCACCCCGTCGCGCATTGGTCGAGAAGCAACAATACTTTCTGGTGTCTTGCCGAGCATAAGTTTAGCCTTATCGCCGGCAGCAAGCACCTCATTAGAAGATACCTTAACAGCAACAACGGACGGCTGATCAAGTACAATCCCGCGGCCTTTTACGTAGATAACCGTATTGGCTGTACCAAGGTCGATGGCCATGTCGTTGTTTGCGAACATGTTAAAGATACTTCTAGCTGGCCAAAATTTCATAATTCAGCTCCGTTAAAAATGCAGTTCTGCTCCAATACTTATCTGATTTGCTTGTACAATGCCGCGACTAGCATCAAACACAGGAGCTTCTATCGAAGCGAAAAACTTCGGTTTCAACAGCAATTCTTGTTGCGCTTCCAGCGGATCATACGTTAGCTGGATAGTTATATAATGAGAACGAAATTTTGACAAATATTCTTTTGCAGAAATTATGCCTGCAATTTCTTTATCAGTTATAATTTGTCCACCTGGGGCGCCGTCTGTCACTTTGCGCGAAAGATAACTTGGAATTGTTTTGTCTATGCGCATATCTTCCCATGTATCAGCTTTGTGTCGTTTGTATGTGTAACGCCCCTGCAAGTGCAGCCCATCATACACATTTTCAAGAGCAAGGAAGGAATTAAAAATCAGCGTAGCACCAGGCTGCACACGCACACTACCAATCAATGGACTATATAAAAAAGATTCTTTAAAAATAGGCAACTGCCGATCTTTTGTCTTTGCAATAAAATGCTCACCACGGACCATAAAGCCACATTTAAGATCTTGCTTAAGCTCAAATGTCGGTGCAACCTGGACATAAAACGACCAGTGCCCATCATTCATAAATGGAATACTTGATACAACATTATTAGCACGCTGCACACCGGTCGGAAGAATAATGCCGTACTGAATAGCAATATCAATACCGCGCATCATAAATTTATGATCGAGTAGTAAATTACTACGCACAAAAACATCTAGATCGCCAATGCCAGGACCTGCCCAATAATTATTGTTAAGCCCTATCGCTTCATGCGCAATGCGGCGAGCATGATCAAGGCGCTCTTGAAATCCTGCTTGAATAATCTCCTCAGTGTTCGCATCAATTCCACCAAATAACAATGAAGGATTAAGCTTAAAGTGGCGATCCATAAAAAGCGCCGTATCAAGTGAGTAACGCACATCAGATTCAACATACATAAATGGCAATGCTACACCAAAGGTAACCGGCATCATGCTCAGGCCTGGCACAGCTAACCCATAGCGCAAAACGCCACCGCCACCACGCACTTTGCCATGTACATTGAACAACACGGGATCATTAACATTTGGGTTACCAATAAGCTGGTCAACATCTTGCGTTGAAATCCCCTTTGCACTCATCGCAAAAACAATATCGCGTAGATTATACTTACCAGCGTATTCGCCAACGCCCAGCGGTGTTCGATCTTCTTGTGCAATATTCCTGCCTGATGAATAAAAGAAATCGACATCAGCAGTGATGCCTTTTTTATACAAAGATTTTTCAGGCCGTGCTGAAAAAGGAAAAAAGCGGCCGGTATTTTCTACCGCTACAGCGGCTGAGCTGTAAAGCAGCGCTGCGGTAATAGCGAGGACTATTGATTTTATTTTTTTAGCCATGCAATTCAAGCCTCATGCAATATGGAATTTTTATCTTAAATCTGGATCCTCCCAACCTACGCATAAAGCTTTGGCGGGCGCAAACGCTTTATTAGGCTGCTTCCGGGCGCCATAGCTGTAAACGACGGCGGCACTTTCGCGAGGACGGCATTTTGCTACCAGATAAAGCATTTGAGAGTAGTTGTACTATCCAAAGCGACATTAATTGATATTAATGCATAGATCGAGATAGTCAAGAAAGCGTACACAAGGCAACCAGCGACCAATCGTCGTGATGTCATAACTAAAAAATAATCAGCCGTCCTGATTTTGCAACTTCAATCGCAGTAAAAAAATAGTATCCGCTCGCAAGCTTGCCTTTACCCACACTTTTTGTTTAGCGCCAAGCAACAACTCTCCAACACCCAAAAGAATGCCCTGATCTCAGAAATATGAGCTAACGGTTGCAATAGATGTAACCGTTAGCTCATATTATGCTCTGTTGAGTTTTTGAAAAATAAATATCAAGCTGGCTAACAGCATTATTCAGAAATTTCTCACCTCGAAAAGGTCGTGACGGGACAACGTACGAGAAAGTCTTTACTTAACAAGGCTATGATATAGTTCCGTTAAAAACTCAAGAGCCTATGAATAAATTTTAAAATTTGTCGTTTACGTACAAAATTTTACTTACTCTTCTTTTTCGAAGATTCAACAGTTACAGCTGCTTGCTTTTTTATAGCTGCATCGCGCGCCGCTTTTACCTGAACGCTATCAAATTGCGGTAGTATCTGCGTACTCACATATTGCCGTTGGGCTTTGCCGAGAAGTCCTGTTTCTGCTGCACGATTAACAAGAATAGTTAGTGCTGACATCACATCAGGCGTCTTTTTTTGAACGATATCAACAAGCGCCTGTGCAAAAGAATTTCTTAGCACTTGCATATCAGCCGCAAAGTAAGCATCAGTCGACACTCCAGCCAATTGCTTGAGCGAACCGTCACATCGATTCATGTATTGTATCGCGTTTGCTATGCGTACAGGTAATTGCCCGGTAGCATCACCTGCCAGCTGCGTAGCAAGCACAGCAACCAATGCGCGAATATTACTGATCGCATTAACGAGAGCGTCTGATGTCGATTTAAATAAATCTTTAGTTTGCTGCGGTACACAATTACTTTCTACTACAACACCTTGAAGCTGCTGTAGCTGTTCAAGCGATGCAAGCTTGGTTAATAGGGTAGACTGCTCCTGCTGCATTGCCGCCTGAACAAGAGCATTTACCGCCATCGCAAATCGTTGCTTCAAAATTGGATGTACTTGTTTTTCTTTGAGCGCTGCAAGATTTATTTGCAACACACTAACTGCTGTATCTTGTAGCGGGTGCAAATTAGCTACCGAGCCATCAGCCTGCTGATAAATGCCAAGCAATGGGCGAATAGCCAACCATGCTGCAGTTTCTTGCTCACTAAAAGGCTTTGTTTTAAGTCTTGGTAAAATAGTCTTAATTAAATCATCTTTGTGTTGGCGGGCCAAAAGTGGCGTGCGAACAACATCGACGACTACTTGAGTTGCTTGATCAAATAGGGCTGGGGCTGCAGCGTCGCCCTGTGGCGCATATGCCATAACAGCTGTTACCATGCGCTGAATAAAATCATACAGCGCTTCTTGATTTTTTGGGCTTGATACAGCCTTATGCACTGGCACTTCCACAGCAAGTGCCATTTTTGATGAAGCCTTTTTTGTGATTGGTGTCGCACTATCTTTTAAACCATCACTCGTAGCAATAGTTGATTGCAAAGCATTTAACGCAGCACTAAAGCCCTGCCCTAACCAAATATCATCAAAATTTACCTGCGGTTGCTTTGTGGGACTTTTACCAAATACAAAGCCATTCCACAACACAAGGCCGCACAAAGTCACCAATACCTTAAATGAAGCATTCACTATTTTTCTCATAAATCCTCACATTGAATTCAAATTATATCCAAAGAATGAGTCAATCACGCTTACTATAAGCATTGCAATATGCCAAGAATTCTTGCTTATTTGGAGTGATTTTAATCAGTGTTTTAACGAGGTAGTATTTTGCACAAAAAATTGCTTTTCAGTAATTTGTTTTTACATACTAGATCGATAAATACAGTCAGTTTAAAGCACTGCGCTTAGAGTAAGTTTTGTATTCAATCGTTACGAGGAATGACTATGAATTTGGCGACAGAATCATCTTCCAAGCCTGTAGTATTAGTTGTGTGTGATGGTCTTGGGCATGCTTCATCTGGGCCGGGCAATGCGGTGCAATTAGCATCTATGATTTTTTTTGACGGCCTCATGCACCGTTATCCGTCGGCTTACTTAGCGGCAGCTGGTGAGGCAGTAGGGTTGCTGCCAGGGTTTATGGGTAACTCAGAGGTTGGTCATGTGACGCTGGGTGCTGGACGTGTGGTCAAGGGCTCGATTGTTCGCTTTCATGAATTAATTCAATCAGGGGAGCTTATGCAGCACCCATCAGCAGATGTATTGCGCGATTTTGCTCAGACGGGTAAAGCGTTGCATGTATTGGGATTGCTTTCTGATGGTGGTGTGCACTCTCATGAATTGCACCTGCATGCGATGCTAGAGTTTGCCGTGCAATGTGGTATTACCAATATAGTTGTTCATCCGATTTTAGATGGGCGCGACGTAGCACCCGCGAGTGCAGCCATTTACTTAGAACGTTTAGATAAAAAATTACGTGAACTAACGCATGGGAGTATCGGCTCCCTGCAAGGACGTTTTTATGCTATGGATCGAGATAAAAATTGGGATCGCACAAGTGCTTCGTACGAAATGATGTGCGGCTCTGGCGATGTTGTTGGTGGGGATTGGCAAACAGCGCTGGCCGCTTCGTACGCAGCCAATGAAATGGATGAATTCGTAAAGCCAGTATTATTCGGCATTGGCAATGCGATGCAAGATAGTGATGCTGTAGTTTTTGTTAATGTACGTCCAGATAGAGCATTACAGCTAACCAGTCGATTACTTGTGTGTGACAATAATAAGAGGCCTGGGCTAAGCTTGGCGTTTGTGCTTACAGGATATCGCTATGATCCTGGCTTTCATAATCCAGTTATCCTTGAGCCAAAATTAGTACAACACACACTTCTTGATATTGTGGCAGCAGCTCAACCAAAGCGACCAATTTTTCTGCTTGCTGAGACAGAAAAATATGCTCATGTGACTTATTTTTTTAAGGGAATGCGCGATGAGCATCCGCAACAGGAAACGCGCGTTATGATCCCGTCACTTAAAATGAGAAATTACACAACACATCCTGAGATGGGAGCGCAAAGCATTACCGATCATCTTGAAGAGGTGTTATTAACGCACCCTAATGCTTTGTGTGTAATTAATTACGCCAATGCTGACATGGTTGGGCATTCTGGTAATTTGGCGGCAACTATTGCTGCGTGTCGCCTGGTTGATGCGCAGTTAAGCCGAGCGTTTGAAATAGTGGTTAATAAAATGGGTGGTGTGTTGGCAATTACAGCTGACCATGGCAATGCCGAAGCGATGCTCGATAGTGCCGGAAATCCTAAAACAGCGCATACAGCCAACCCCGTACCTTTTGTTGTTGCTGGGCCTGGATTGGAACGAGCTACTCATCTGCCAAAAAATTTAGTGGCGACACATGGTATTGCCCATGTATCGCCAACTCTTTTACAAATAATGGGAATAGAGCTGCCAGCTGTTATGGTCGAGCCTCTTTCTTTGTAGTGTGTGCGTAAAATGCAAGAGCGCAGCCGCCAACAAAAAATGAGAGAAATGAAAATGAGATACCAAATTTAATGATGTTGTTAAGGCAGATAGCCAGAACATAAGAGCATGTTCCAATCGCAAGAATTGGTACAATGACTGGAAGATGAAGGAGCCCTTTTCTTCCTGCTTGTACTGCGGCAAAGCTAGACATTAAAAATGCCCCGAAAAGACCAAAAATAACCATTGTTTGCAATGGCACTTGATTAGATGAAATACCAATCATGGTAATGGACGTGCATGCTTGTAAAAGAAGTGCTACCCATGGTGCACCAAAACGATTTAGCTTTGTGAGCGATGTGGCGCAAGGAAAGTGGCCGTTTTTTGCCAAGGCATGTAAATTCCAGCAATTGCTGCCAATCATAAAAAATGCGCCGCCAGAAACAGCTGCAAAGACTAAGCCATTCATAATTTTTGCAATGATGATATATTGCCCGACAAATTGAGTCCCTAATGCAAGCATGGGAAATACTGTGTCGCCGAGAGGTGCTCCAAGAGCGCCAAACATCAGTAGTTGAAAGAGAACTACAGCAGTACTTACAAAAGCAAATGCAATTAAAATAGTGCGGCGAATGTTTTGCACGGGATTTTCAATAAACCCACCAATTGCGCAAATAATTTCAAATCCTACAAGTGCATAAATACATGTCGGTAAAATTGTGCTTAGTGTTGCTAGTGAAAACTCTGCTGGCATGATGCTTAAATTTGCTTTATCAAATGTCATAAATCCGGCGATAAAACCGAAGGTAAGAGGTGTGAATTTTAAAACAGAAAAAAGATATTGCATCTTACCACTAATTGAAATGCCTACGATATGAAACGAGGCAAAAAGAAAAAGTAACGATGCATCAAGAAGAAGCGGGTTAATGTCTTGAAGGAAGGGTATTTGGCTGCAAAAATATGTATTGACCATGTGTAGTAAAAAAGCTGCGGAAGTCGCTTTAGATAAAAAATAACCCCATCCGCTTAAAAAACCTGCAAAAGGGCTGAGGTATGTTTTGCTGTATGCATACAAACCGCCAGATACTGGCTGTAGTCGGGCAAGATCTGCGATGGTAAGAACTATGGGCAGTACGAGTAGGGCTGCAATAATATAGCCAAGTGGGCTTAATGCTGCGGCAACAAGTGCCAGCTGTTTAGGATTAAGAAAAAGACCGCCGCCAATCATCGTGTTAAGCACAAGTAAAATAGCGCCAATAAGGGGTATAGATTTTCTCGACATAGATGTGCCTTCGCATGACTAGGAGCATAATAATACAGTTTGTATAGAGTGCAGTTTAACACAAACGAGAGTGAGCGCAACCTGCGATGGTTGGGCTCTGAATAAAGCTATTTTCTCATACGAGTTGCAAGCACAAACAACGCAGGCTTAAGCAAGAAATCACCAATAATAAAAGGTACAAAGCCAAGATTAAAAGCTATTTTTAGAGGCATAAAAAAACTGAGATTTGTAACTCCACATGCAAAAACGGCCGCTGTTGCAAGCACATATAAGCCATATGCTTGCACGATGCTGTGGGCAAACGATCTAAGAGTGGCAATAATCAGAGCGCCAACTAAAAATCCCATGAGGTAGCCACATGTTGGTCCGAGTAAATAAGCAATTCCTCCAGAAAAACCAGCAAAAATAGGGGCGCCGCAAGCACCATAAAGCAGATACATTGCGTATCCTGCCACGCCACGCCGACCTAAGAACCAAGCAGCCAAGAAAACAGTATATGGCTGCAGGCTAAGTGGAACTGGTGAAAAGGGTAGCGGGATGGTGATTTGTGAGCCGATGAAAAAAAATAGTGGCAAAAGAACTAAATAGTCCAAGCGAAGATCATATATTTTTTTTGTAATTTTGTGCGAAAAACTGAGCAAGTGTTTAGTTAATGACATGAGCTCTCCTATGAATTTAAACATATGGTTTTAGTGCAAAATCAAATCAAGTTTAAGGAATTTAAAAATAATAGAGTCCTTTTGCTTATTTAACCACCCTAATAATGCAATGAGTTTCTTGTGTTTTTCGCTCATAAATCAGTTTTAAAATAAAGAGCATGGCGATTTATAGCCGCATTCCGTTACCCTGAAGATGAAACGCGCATTTAAATGATGAAACGCGCATTTAAATAAGGCCTATGAATGGGTTAACAACTACTCAGAAACTTTACTTTACACATCAATTACAGACGTTAAATAAAAAAGGTGGATTGGTATGTGTATCTCAAAGTTATTAAAAGTTTTTTTAGTGAATGGGTTGATTTTATCGTCTATGCAAGCTGCCGACAAAAAACAATTTAGCGATGCCGTCAATAATCAATCGTTGCTAAGCACTACGCCTTCTGAGGCGGCACAGTCTGGTTCATTGAGAAGTATTATGGCTTTTTTATCGATTGGTGCAGATGTAAATACCAGAAATGACAGCGGTAAAACACTGCTTCATTTGGCTGCTGAGTACGGGCATAAACCCCTTGTTGAATACCTTTTGACTGTAGAAGGTATTGAGATTAATGCAGTTGCTGCTGAGGGTGATTTTGAGGGATATACCGCATTGCATTTTGCTGTCTTAAATAATGAGCTTGATATTGCCAGATTGCTCTGCAGGGCAAAGGCCAAGAGAGATATTAAAAATAGCAATGGGAGTACTGTGTATGACTTGGCTAGGGAAAAAAGTTTTTTTTATATCTCTAGACTGCTAGAGGATTTTGGTGTTGGGGTACAATATTTCGAAGAAGCATTGATTATCAGTGCGTCACATAAAGATTTATTGTGATGATATAAAAAGCATATCGGTACTTGATAGCGAAGAGTTTTTCTGAAAATTTACTACAATTGAGTTTAGTGAAAAGCCTCTGGCAAAACGTCGGGGGCTTTTTTAATAGTAAATTGACACCTAAAGCTCTGTAGACGGTTTGATCCTGGTATTTACAAAAACACAATCTGTTCGTATTCTTGTGCTTCGTAATAAATAAAGCGTTTGGCCTATGCTAAGGAGTTTTTATGGACGTTTTGTGTTTTTCCACAATTTTTGCCGGCGTTGCCCTTGCAGGGCTAGCGTTGACGGCGCTTATTTTTGCTAAGGTGGTTAGTTTTAAAAATACTGACCCTCGCTCAGCACACATCGCTCAATTGATTCGCGATGGAGCAATGACCTTTTTGTACAAAGAGTACATGATTCTTTCTGGTGTGATAATTGCAGCATTCATAACCATAGCATGCGTTATGAACCTTGCTGGTGCAGCTGCCTATGTAATGGGCGCCGTGTCATCAATGTTTGCAGGATTTGTTGGCATGAAGGCGGCAACTCGCGCTAATGAAGCAACAACCATTGCAGCAAAAAACAGCGGCGAACGTGCTGCGTTTTTGACAGCATTGCTTGGTGGCTCGGTTATGGGCTTTGTAGTTGCAAGCTTGGGGCTACTTGGTCTTGGTATTTTATTCTTCTTGTATGCGCAAGCAGAACCGCTTGAATTTGTTAAAATTTTAACCTGCTTTGGTCTTGGTGCAAGCTCGATTGCATTGTTTGCCCGTGTTGGTGGCGGTATTTTTACCAAGGCTGCTGACGTTGGTGCTGATTTAGTTGGCAAAATTGAAATGGGCATCCCTGAAGATGATCCACGCAACCCTGCAGTTATTGCTGACAACGTTGGTGACTGTGTAGGCGATACAGCTGGTATGGGTGCCGATATTTTTGAATCATATGTTGGTTCAGTAGTTGGCGCAATTGCTCTTGCCGTGATTGATTATGCAGGCAGACTTGATTATATTTCCCTGCCAATCATGCTTTGTGCTATCGGTTTAGTAGCGTCATGCATTGGCTTGCTTTCATCATTCGTATTTCGTCTAAAAAGCTCTTTGATTTTGCACATGGCAACTTATGTTGCAATTACGGCTTTCATCGGCGGATCATATGGCTACCTCGCATACATGAATATGGACATGGCATTGTTTGGTTCAATTGCATTGGGTGCAGCTTCAGGTATTGTGATTGGTGTTGTAACCGATTATTACACGAGTGGTAAGCCTATCCGTCAATTGGCTGAAACATCAAAATCTGGCGCAGGTACTAATCTTATTTTCGGTCTCTCAATTGGCTTTGAATCAGTAGTGATTCCAATCTGCGCAATTGCCATTATTATCTTTATTACTCATGCATACTTTGGCGGCCTCTATGGTGTATCGCTTGCTGCGGTATCGATGTTGGCTACCGTTGGTATCACCATGACGGTTGATGCGTACGGCCCAATCGCCGACAATGCTGGCGGAATCTCCGAAATGTCTGGCTTTGGTCCAGACGTTCGCAAGATTACCGACCATCTTGATTCACTTGGCAACATGACTGCAGCGCTTGGTAAAGGCTTTGCAATTGGTTCAGCGGTATTTGCATCATTGGCTATCTTTGCCGCTTACTGCCAATATGCACGCATTGCGGTGTTGGATCTTAAGGATCCGTTGGTTATTACCGGCTTATTTATTGGCGCAACTTTGCCTTACCTGCTTTCAGCTATGACCATGCGTTCAGTTGGTCGTGCAGCATGGAAGATGGTTATGGAAGTTCGTCGCCAGTTCAAAGAAATCCCTGGCTTGATGGAAGGCAAAGCTGAGCCTGATTACAGTCGCTGCATCAGCATCTCCACACAAGCAGCACTTACTGAAATGATCCTTCCTGGCTTGATGACCATTGGTGCTCCGATTTTAATCCTATTTGCTTTCGGTGTGCATGGTAAAATGGCTCTTGGTGGTTTCTTGGCTGGTGCGACAGTATCTGGCGCATTGCTTGCGCTTACCATGGCAAATGCTGGTGGTGCGTGGGATAACGCGAAGAAGTATATTGAAGCGGGTAACTTTGGTGGTAAAGGCTCCGACGCGCACAAAGCTGCGGTTGTTGGCGATACCCTAGGCGATCCATTCAAGGATACATCTGGTCCATCCCTCAACATCTTGATCAAGCTTATGTCTATGATCTCGCTCTTGTTGGCGACACTCTAGACCTATTAATTTTCAAAAGCAGAAGAGGCCGGGAACAAAATTCCCGGCCTCTTCTGCTTTTGAAAATCGGGTAGGAGGAGTTTTCACAAATTAAAACTGAGAGTTCTAAAGAAAATATGGACTAAAAGTCCTGTCATTCCGGGGTTATCCTGCAGGGATAGTTTATCCTGAGCCTCGAGTTTAACGAGAGGTCGAAGGGGGGGCCCGGAATCCAGCGAGAATATTGATTGAATTGCGCCCCATGGAAATTTTATAAAAACCAAATATTTTTTGAATTGGCAGCGAATAAAGAATTTGATATTAAGAATGGATCCCGGGGCCCCAAAACCCCGGGATGACAGAACCGTTGATTCAGTAGTCTTTATCGGGAATGGATTACTAAGCTGATTCTGAAAACTCAACAGAGCCTAGTTTAGTGCTAGAGGTTTTTTTGACTCTGTTGAATGACGAGTTGAACAATAATGTACCTGAGGTTAAAAAAGATGGATCAATTTACTAAAAATATCATTCTGGCCGGCGGTAATGATGGAGAAAATTGGCTTAATTCATTGCCTAGTCTAGTTTCGTTTTTTACAGAAAAGTGGCAGCTTGCTGCGCTTTCTCCTGTCAAAAATCTTTCATATAATTTTATCCTGAAGGGTTATCGAAAAAAGGATAACTTTAAAATTGTTCTCAAGCTTGGCTTTTTTAAAGATGCCATCAAACAAGAAGCTTCTGCATTAAATGCTTATAACGGCAACGGATGCGCAAAGTTATTAGCGTTTGATGAAAGTAGCGGGGCTTTATTACTAGAACAAGTAAGTCCTGGGGTTTCATTGAAAACATTATTTCCAGCCCACGATGAAGCTGCGGTTGTGCATGCTGTTCGAGTTATGCAACAATTACACACGCAGCCAGTAATTGATCGAACCTTATTTCCTACCATCGAACATTGGTTGAACTCACTGAATTGTATAGAAAAAAATATTTTACCAAAAAATCATTTGGAACGAGCTCAAAGGCTCTCTTCTGATTTACTACGGTCACAAGGTCCGTCTGTGTTATTGCATGGTGATCTTCATCACGACAATATACTACTATCAAATACCAGGAGCAGTTGGCTTGTTATTGATCCCAAGGGTGTGATCGGTGAGCCTGCATATGAGGTTGGTGCATTTATACGTAATCCAATGTCGGACTTGTTAGAATTGCCAGATCCTTCAAAGATTATTGCTAAGCGATTAACACTTTTTGCGGATCTTTTAAAAATAGATAAACAGCGATTGAAGGACTGGAGTTATGTACAAGCAATTCTTGCCGCTTGTTGGGCGGCTGAAGATGGCGGTGCATGGCAACAGTGGATCCGCTGTGCGGAGTTAATCGACAAAGCAACTTAAGATAAATAACGCGAGTTCGATGGAAAGAATAGAATAAATAGTTGGCATTCTAATTTATAGATCGACCTTCTCGTGGGTCGTCCCGGACTCCGATCCGGGATCCAGGCTCAATATAAAAATTCAATTTTTTGAATTAAGAAATTTTAATTTTGCCAAAACCATTAATCAGAGAGTGTTTTAAGGAATTACAAAGCCTGGATCCCGGATCAAGTCCGGGACGACGTAGGCAGGTATATATTTTTTATAAAACACACTACAAATCAAGCTTTTTTGAAATTAAAATCCATCGAACTCACGTTAAAGAATTGAATTTGCGTTACTTGGGAATTGTAAGTTGTTGTCCTTCGATGCCTGCTAGCAGAGCAGATCTTTTTCCTTTGAGATACTGATCAAAGAATTGCAGTGTATAGTTATTTGTGAGTAGGCTGAACGGTGTTGTCTCGCGCAACGTGCAAAGCTTGAGCAGTAAGGAGCTTTTACTGATAACAGGATCATCAGAGAATGTATTATGCTGAGCGCCTTGCAAGGTGATGCAAAATTTATCACCGATAAGCGCATCAAAAAGCAATTTCATGCCTGTTTCATAATGCAGCTGGCTATCTTTAAGTTCATCTAATGAATTGTAACCACGCTTTGCAAGAGCTTCGGGGGTTGATTTTTCAGAAGCTTTCTCAGCAAGTAAGAGCATAAAAGGTGTGTTAAATGGGGCGAGAAAATTAGGGCCGTTTAAGCCGCCATCCATATTTATGCCGGCTTTGAACCGTCTATCAAGCCGACATGATTGTGTAGCAGTTGAGCCTCCAAATGAGTGGCCTATAATGCCGATCTTATTCAAATCTATTGCAGCTAAAATTGTGGTTGTTGCTTCTAATTGCATTTTTTCAAGCTCATCGAGTAAAAAACGAACATCGCCGGTCCATAATTCTTGTTCAAATTCGCGTATTGCTTTTTTTAGGGGGTAACGCTGACCTTCTAAATTAATTGAGTGCTTGAGTATGGCGCCATCTGACAGAGTGATATCTTCTGATGCGTAGGCGTGAGTGATTGCGGCGACTATGTAACCGTGTGATGCTAGGTGTTCAATAAGATTGGAGTAGCTATTCGGTGAACCGGTTAAGCCGTGACTAAAAATAATAAGTGGAAGCTTTTGTTTATGTAGAGCTTGTGGAGCTTCTTTATAGCTATGAGTTTTGAGGTCTTGTAGGGGTTTTAAAAGTATCTTAGGTATATGAAATTGCGTGTTGATGTACGTTGTAATTTTTTCAATGACAAGCGGTGAATAGGGAATGCGTTGCTGATCCTTCGGTGGCATTGCAGGATAGTACAAACTTACGGGTACGATGCGATGTTCGTGTTGAGCTTGCTCGTGCGGTTCTCGTCTATTTAGGTCCGTCCAGAAAAAATCTGAGCGTCCGACGGCATAGGGCCCGGTTGGTGCTGGTAGCGTTGCTGGTTGTATGAACAAAAAATAGCCGCCAAGAATAAATAAAAATATGACTGGCGAGATCAATAACCATTTCTTTGTCATGAAATTTCCTTAAACTTCCCATTGAATCGTTATTACCATAAAGTAACATTACCAATAATTTCTCGAATTTGGCTACATGAAAGGTGGGTTCAATATTGAATTCGCGTTTTCAAAAAGCAGAAGAGGCCAGGAGTTTTATTCCTAACTTCTTCTTCTTTTGAAAAAAGATCATAGGATTGAGAAAAAGTGATAGGCTAAATCCCAATGCAATTTCTTTGTCATTAATTGCCGCAAGCGAGGAGTATTTAATGAAAGATATCATTCAAAAATTAGTTCCGGAAATATCGCCTCAGATAATCTCGGGGAAAAAAGGAAGCAAGCTTGGCATCTTTATAGAGATGAAAGATTATGAGCTGCTTCTTGAGCGCTTGGAGGAATTTACTCTAGGTGCGTTGGCAACTGCTGTAAAAAAATCAAAATCTCCTACAAAATCTTTAGAGCAAATTGAAAAAGAGCTGCAAATAAAGCAAAAAAAGACTCTTAAAAAACGATAAGCTTTTATGAATGCAAATAGTTTAGCGGGTTATAGTATTCATTTTTCTAAGCAAGCTGAAAAACAGTTGAGTAAATTGCCAACGTTGATTCAGCACGCGATCATAAAAACTCTTTATCAACTGGTAGAAGATCATTCCAGCAGCTTGGATATAAAAAAACTATCGGGATATAGTAAACTTTATCGAATTAGAGTGGGAGAATATCGAGTTGTCTATGAGCCTCTTCATAAAAAAGTAGTTGTGTATGTTCTTTATATGGGGCATAGAAAAAGTATTTACGATGAGCTTAAGCGACTAATGTGAATATAAATCAAACGTGCACAAAGCTGCGGTTGTGGGCGATTTTCTGGGTGATCCATTCAAGGATACATCAGGACCATCTCTCAACATCTTGATCAAGCTTATGTCTATGATCTCGCTCTTGTTGGCGACACTCTAGACCTATTAATTTTCAAAAGCAGAAGAGGTTGGGAATTTTTTTCCCAACCTCTTCTGCTTTTTGATGATTACTTTTGTGCTGAGGGATGGTACAATTCGCCAACATCATTTTGGCCTAAAGAGAAGGAATATTTGCATGATGCGCTATAGTTTAGTTATTGTTGCAGCCCTATTGCAGGGCGTTGCTTTTTGTAAAGTTAATCCACTTGAAAAAATTTCAGTTAAAAGTGTGCGAGCGTATACAACCCCGCTCAAGCAAGATCCAGGTTTTTACCTCGTTCGCTACGAGCAAGACGTGCAGGTTGATTTGGCTGACAAGACGCATATGACTGGAGAAGTGCTTGAAGTAGTAATTGCTCGCAAGGGTGCTACCACCAATAAAAAAGGCGCACAAAAAGAGACAGGGCAAAAGCTTGCAGCATCTGGGCAGTCGGTAAAATCAGTGATTTTAAGAGGTAATGTAAAAATTACTAGGACCAACCATACCGTGCATGCTGATAAGGCTGAGCTCTTGGTAGACAAAAAACAATGCATTGCTCAGGGCAATGTGCATATCTCACAAAAAAGAGCATCTGCTGGCGATATCCCCGTCATGATCGACAGTGATAAAGCTGTGCTAGACTTGTCATCTGAAAAATTATTACTGGTTGGTACGGAAAAAACACCAGTCAGCACCGTGTTTGAGCTACGAGCTGCACCTACCTTGGCCTTAGCGCCTACTCCTAAAATTAATTCAACTTCTAAAGCAAAGAAAACTGCGTAATTTTTTTATGAGCAAAATAAAAATATTATCGCCTCATGAGGCTCAAAAAATAGCTGCTGGTGAAGTAGTCGAACGACCGGCGCATGTTCTCAAGGAGCTGCTTGAAAACGGTATTGATGCTGGAGCTTCGCTCATCAGTGTCTACATAGAAGATGCAGGCAAAACATGCATACGCATAGTCGATGACGGCTGCGGCATGGGCTACGACGATATTAAATTAAGTGTGGCAGCTCACGCCACCAGCAAGATTACCACTGTTGAAGATTTAACGAGCGTTGTCACCTACGGCTTTCGCGGTGAAGCGCTTGCAAGCGTTGCTGCGGTGTCGCGGCTTACCATCACCTCACGCGATGAGGAATTGGAGCATGCTTGGCAGATACGCTTTGAGCAGGGCGATGTGGCAAGCGAGCTGCGTGTAGCGGCTGAGCAGGGTACCGATATTGAAGTGCGTGATCTTTTTTATAACATCCCCGCCCGTAAAAAATTTTTGAAACAAGATGAAACTGAGTGGAATCAGCTGCAGCAATTGGTGCATGCCATCGCGCTTAGCCATCTGACTATAAGCTTTAAGCTGTATCACAATGATCGCTTGGTGCTCCAAGCACCAGCAGTGACGAGTCTTAAAGACCGCGCGGCTCAAATCTGGGGAGTGAGTACAGCGCAGCAATTTTTAAATCTTGAATCATCAACTACGGGGCCCGTGCAGCTGAGTGGTGTGATAACTTCACATCAAGCTTGGCGGTATGGCAAACACCACATATTCTTTTTTGTTAATGGTCGCTGGGTAAAAGACGTTGAGCTGGTCAAATCGCTTTGCAAGGGTTACAACAATGTTTTACCGCCTGGTAAATTCCCTGCTGGCGTGATTATGATTCAGCTTGATCCTTTGACGATTGACGTTAATGTGCATCCTAAAAAAGAAGAGGTGCGTTTCACCAAGCCGCAGGTCGTGACAAACACGGTGACGCAAGCAGTACAGGCGACGCTGCGTGCACAGATGGCAACGACTGTTGCTACACGAGACTTTGGTGAGCCAGCTCCTGTACTTCGAGACAGGCCTACGGCCTTCCTCAGTACGAGCGGCGTAGAAGAACAAAATCAATTAGAGAAAGAGCTCTGGATCCTGAAACAAGTTCAGGATGACAACGAGTTGATTCAATCAGACAATTTTGATTATAAAAATGTGGCATTAATGCCCGCTCATGCTGAGGAGGATCAAAGATCCGTCTCGAAGGACATGAGCGGGCAAGACCAACCCGTTACACGTATTGTGGTTGATTCACCAGACACAATGCCTGAGTGGCCAAAGCGTACAACCCCTTCAACCTTTACAAATTTAGGCAATGTATTTACGCAAGCGCAACCAGACGCAGAGCAGCAGCAAGTAATGCAAATGCCGACCCGAACGCCGGCAGCAGCCGTTTTTAGTGGTACGCTGATTGGGCAAGTATTGAATACCTATCTTATTATCGATCGAGCCGATGGCCTTGTTCTTGTTGATCAGCATGCCGCACATGAGCGCATTTTGTATGAACGAATGAAAGATCGCATGGTAGCGCGCGAAGCATCGCTGCTACTTTTCCCTCGCGTGCTTACGTTGGCGCCAGAAGAGCTTGTAGCGCTCGAACGGTTTGAAGATGTGCTAACTGATTTTGGCATAGCCTGTGATCGCATGGGTCAGAACGCGTTGGCAATCAAAGCTGTACCGCTTGGTGTCGCGCAAATTGATCTAGAGGATTTACTCCGGCAAGTGGCAGCTCTGGCGCTCGAGCACGGGCATGTTGAAGCTGAGGTAGTACAAAAACTCCTCTACGAGCACGTGCACAGCCATCTAGCATGCAAGCGTGCAGTTAAAGCCGGCGATGTATTAACCGTTGATCAAATGAAAAAGCTTCTACAGGATCTTATGACTGTAGAAAAACCATTTATATGTATTCATGGCAGGCCTACATACTGGCAGCTTGAAAAGTCACAGCTGGAGAAGTTTTTTCGGCGATAGCTCTAAACTGCGGTTCCAGATCAAAATTGATATAGCCGCCACCAGCACGAGCAAGTGCGTCCGCATGCAAGCTTACCAACGTGGCAAAATAGATTCGTTCTAAATTTTCATGTAATGACTTGCCTGTTTTCACTGCTTGAAAAAATTCTGTGATCAATTCTTGGTGGCCCTTTTCTGGCTGCTTACTCTTAAGATCAAAATGTGATGGAAAATTGTAGCCGCGTAGATCTTTGTAATCATCCATAGCGATGCATTTACCATCGACAAAAACTTCCATAAATTCTTTGCCACGCTGTTCATGGCCGAGCGCTGAATAAATCAGTGTACATACTGATCCGTCGGTCATTTCAATTGATATGCTGACGTTGTCATTCATGCTGACATCGCTTGTTTTTGGTCTCAGGGCAGCAACGTGTAGTGTGCGGGGTTGAGCATTGGTAAGAAAGCAGAAAAGCTCAAAAATATGACAAGCTTCACCAATAATTCGACCACGATGAATATCTGATTGGATCCAGTGATCAAGGGGAATGAATCCTGCGTTCATGCGGTATGAAATAAGTGCGGGATTGGTGCGGACATCAAGGACCTGTTTAATTTTTTGCATGCAGGGTGCGTATGAGCGATTAAAATCTGCTGCGAATAGACTGTGCGTGTTTGCCTGTAAAAAAGTATAAATTTTATTGAGCTCTTCGAATGTGACGGCGATTGGCTTTTCAACCAAGACCGCCTTGCCTTGCTCAAGAAACGCTAACGCTTGCTCAGCATGAAAAGCGTGTGGCGATGCAATGACTGCAACGTTGATGTCTTCGTTGCATAGAAGCGTGCGATAATCATTGGTTGCTATTACCGTGTCATACATCCGTGCAAGATTTACTAACGTTGTAGGGTTAGGATCTATGACTGCGTGAATTTTAACGTTTGGTAGATTGCTAATGATTGGCAAAAGCTTTGTTTTGCAAAATCCACCGGCACCAATAACGGCAACGCGAACAACTTTTTTTACGGGCTTAAACGGCTTAACATCATTATTTTTTAGGCTATTTAAAACTTCTTCAAGCTTAGTAGTTTTTGTTGTTGAATGATAAGAAAATACTATACCCAGAGGGTTGCATTCTGCTAGATAGGTGTATGCCTGATCGGCGCTAGCGATATCAAATTCATGCGAAATCAACGGATCGATATTGATCCGTCCTTGTTCAATTAATTCTGCAAAAAGTTGCATATTGCGTTGCTCTGTCCATCGCACATATGCATAGGGGTAATCGATGCTACTTTGTTCATATGAGGCATCGTAACGGCCGGGGCCATACGAGCAAGAAATTAAAAGATCAATTTCTTTGCGATAAAATTCTTCACGATCAAAATTGAGCGCAACGTTGCCCACGAGAATGACCTTGCCCTTGCGGCGAGTGATATGCATAGCCTGATCAATCAGTTCGCCAGTAGCGCCACCAGCGGTGATGATGGTGGTATCAACACCATGATGCTCTGTTGCAAATAAAATTTCACGGGTAACGTTTACTTGACGATTGTCGTATACCTTATCCGCTTTACAGCGGCGTGCGAGTTCTAATTTTTGCTCACTGATATCGATGCCAAAAACTTCAGCACCTGAAAGCTTAGCAAGCTGCAGCGTGAGTTGCCCGATGAGCCCTAGGCCAATGATGGCCACTTTTTCACCAAGCTGAACGCCAGCTCGCCTGATGCCTTGCATAGCGATAGTACCAATGGTGCTAATGCTAGCTTGTTTCAAAAACTTATCGCTTGTTAATTTGACGAGTAGGTGCTGCGGGACGCTGACAATGTCTGCATGGTAAGCATACTCTGAGCCAGCGCAAGCAACAAAATCGCCTACGCAAATACCTTTAACATTTGCACCAACATGGAGTACCTGGCCGGTGCAAGCATACCCAACCGCGAGGACTTGTTTGCTTTTTTCTTTTATTAAAGCGACGGTGCCTTGTAGACCATTTTGGCTAATACATTCTGCCAGCTTTGCTGAATGGGAACTCATGTTATTTACAAATTTTGCAGCCAATGATTGCTGCGAGGCTTTGACGGTGGCCATCTCTGTACCGCTACTCACGAAAGAATAATGTACTTGGACGAGTACATTATTCGCGCTGATTTGTGGTGCTGGTACGTCAATAACGCGAGGTTTGCCTTTTTGAACAAACAATTGTTTCACTACTATCTCCTTAAAAAACTATCCCCTTAAAAATTGACCGTTTCATAAGGATTAAACGCTTTAAGAGCCCCTTTGAGCTTGTCTTTAGCTGTTTGTTTGGTGACTTCATGCATGAGACCACAGGTGTCAATCAAAATTTTGTTATCAAATAGTTGAGTTTGACCACTTTGAATAAATAATTTGTGTTTGACGAGGATTACCAGGATATCTGCCTGCTCAAGACCGAAATTAAAATCTTGAATGTAAGGCAATCTAAGGCGCTCTAAGTCTTCGGTAGGAGCGCATGGGTCATAAACTAAAAGATTTATATGGTCTGTTTTTTTTGCTAACTCTAAAACTATTTTTAATGCGGGCGATTCGCGAAGATCATCAACGTCTGGCTTAAAGGTGACGCCAAGGGCGAGGATGGTTGGCATTTCATTTGAATTTTCTTTGAACTGCACAACCTGTTCCATAATTTTAGCCAAAACTTGTTGTGGTTTTTGGTCATTAATTTCGCGTGCCGCCTTGAGCAATCGAGTATCATTAGGAAAGGTTTCAACAAGAAACCAAGGGTCAACTGCTATGCAATGGCCGCCAACGCCACACGTTGGTGATAAAATATTGACGCGTGGGTGGCGGTTGGCGAGCTCGATGACCTGGTAGGTATCTATACCTGCGGTAGAGCACATAGCGGCAACCTGGTTTGCAAAAGCTAGTTGCACATCGCGAGAACTATTTTCTACCAACTTAACCATTTCTGCTGTTTTGTCTGTGGTTATGTGGATAAATCCGCGCACAAAGCGATTATAAAAAGCCTTGGCAAGTTCGCAGGCTTTTTGGCTGCAACCGCCAACTACACGGTCATTTTCGACCAGCTCTTTAAAAATTTTTCCGGGTAGTACGCGTTCAGGGCAGTGTGCTGTGAAAAAATCAATCTCTGCTTGTAGTCCTGAAAGCTCTGCAATACGCTGAGAAACTTTTTCTGTAGTTCCGACTGGAACGGTTGATTCAAGTAAGACTAGATTGCCAGGCATAATGCGTTTGGCAATCTGATCGGCTGCGCTCATGACATATGAAAGATCAGCAGCATTATTTGATTTAATTGGCGTGGGTACTGCGATGATAAAACAATCAGCGTAATGAAGTGAGGCCGAGATAAGTAAATTTTTATTCTTAAGAGCATTGGTGAGGCGAATATTGATTTCTGGCTCGATGATGGTAGTATCGCCCATATTGAGGCGCTGTACTTTTTGTTCATCAATATCAAATCCGAAGACTTTGTAACCGCATTCTGCAGTGAGAATTGCAGTCGGTAATCCTATATATCCCAGCCCCAAAACAGCTATACGTTTCATGCCTCTCTCCGACAGTTTTAAAGGTTCGTGTTTGTGTAGGGTTGCTGCTGCCGAACCGGCTTTTGCGTATTGCCGATTGCGTAGTGTTGTTCTGTTTGCAATGATTCGATGAAGCTTGCTATTTTTTTGCTCGCTTTTCCATCTCCATAAATACTTGTTTGAGAAAAATGTTTTTTTTGTGCATGCGTTTTGCTCATAAATTTAATGATGGAGGTAGTTTCAGTTCCAGCAAGATGGGCTATGCCTTCCCAGACGCCTTCTATACGCTCTGTTTTTTCGCGTAAGATTACTACTGGCTTTCCAAGGCTTATTGCTTCTTCTTGAATACCCCCTGAATCCGTTGCCACCCAATCGCATTCCATTAAGCAGTAGACTAGCTCTTTATAACTAAGCGGTTGAGTTAGATAAATATTTTGTGAGTTAGCTATACCTGTGTCTTTAATAGCTCGTAAAACTTCGGGATTTGGATGATGAGGGTAAATAAACGCGAGCTCTGGTGTTGCTTGAGCAGTTTTTTGAGCTGCCTCGAAAATATTGTGTAAGCCGCCATTAAATGATTCTCGTCGATGTGCGGTAAGCAGGGCTATAGTTTTTTTCTCTGCTTTGAGTTTTTGAACAAGGCTTACAACGACTGGGTCAATGACTAGGGTCCCGTCTTTTATTTTTGCGATGATCATATGTAGCGAATCAACTACTGTATTGCCCGTTAGAATAATGCTTTGACGAGCAACGCCTTCAGCTAAAAGATTGGCAACATTAAGGCTTGTTGGTGCAAAGTGATAGGTGCCTACCATACTGATAAAACGGCGATTCATCTCTTCAGGATAAGGAGCTTCAAGCGATCCGGTACGCAAACCTGCTTCAATATGACCAACAGGAATTTTTTTATAAACTGCTGCTAATGTAGCTGCAAATGCTGTTGTGGTATCGCCTTGCACTAAAACAAGCGTTGGCTGTACCTTATCCAGCACTTGTTTCATTTTATTCAAAGCACTGCTGGTAATATGAAAAAGGTCTTGGTTTTCTTGCATGATCTGTAGGTCAAAATCTGGCTTTATATTGAAAATATCAAGGACTTGATTGAGCATTTCAATATGCTGTGCGGTAGAACATAGGACGCTTTTTATGCCAGCAGCTTGCAAAGCAAGGTGTACCGGCAAGAGCTTAATTGCATCAGGTCGAGTGCCAATAACACTTAAGATTGTCATGTAATCTACTCTCTATTTTCAGTATCTACTGAGATCAGGGGAACAAGATATACGCCTTGGTTTTTATATCAGCTACAAAGTCTTTTACAAAAGGTTCGCGTCGTTCTTCTTTGAGATGATTCTTGATGTCGTTGTAGCGTGTGGTTAAAGCCTCGATGTGCCGCTTTTTGTGATCTTTGAGCATGATGTGTTGCAGTTTGCCATCTTTATTTATTGGTTTGGCGGTTGCTTGACCAGGTTTAAGCTTGACTACCGCTTTACGGTAAACCGTATCAAGTTGGTCATGTGAAAACCAGCCAAAATCGCGCCAACGAATGGTGTCTTTTTTGTTCTTATCGTTTTCAGCATTGGCAAGCATGATATGAAATGCTTCTTCTACGTAAACAGGATTTTTTTTATAATACTCTTCAATATCTTGTGCTGAAATGACTAATTTATTGGTGATAAGTCTGCCAATCAAGTGCTCTGTTGAGTGAAAACGGTATAGTTGTGTGCGATATTGAGGCAATGTAAGACCAATTTCCTGGAGGCGTTCTCGTTCAAATTCCTCGTGAGTCATGCCCTTACCGCCAAATTCAATTTTTTCAGCATTAATTGCAGCTTCAAGGTCATTGGCAGATGGCGTGCACCCAAGCTCTTCAGCCTTTTGAACAACAATTTCATCAGTAATGAGCTCATCTAAAGAAAAAGGTTTGGCACTTTTTGTAATACGAGATTCTTCAAGATGAGATTTTAAAATATTTCTGCCGTTAACGCGGGCGATGATTTTATCGAGCACAATCTCTTTGCTATTCAGTGTGAGCGGTGAGAAAAAGAGTAATAAAGTATAAAAATAGCGAATCTTCACAACGTCTCCTTAAAAAAAATGGACGAGGGATTAAAGGCCTCGTCCATTAAATTATCTGTGCATTTTGAAGCGCTGAATTATGCACCAACTGCTGGGTTTGCTTGTTTTGCAGCCTGAGGGTTTGTTGCATGATCATGTCCTGCATGATCAGCTTCAGGAGCTTTTTCTTTAAAGAACTCTTCGTTTACTTCAATAGAAATTTTAGCTTTTAAGTTAGCGATTGCTTGATCTAGTTTTTCTCTGAAATTGTTATTTTTGAGCATGTTGATGATTTGTGGCTTGATTTCATTCAGATCAAAAATTTCAGCTTCATGTTTATCTGATGCATGTAAAATCCAGATATCTTTGCCCTCTTTAACTTTGCTTACATGAGGCAAGGATTTTGCCTTGAGTGCAGCATCTTTGATTTGTTGTGGTACATTTTCAGCTTGGTAGCCACGAGGAGCTTCCTGCTTGCTCACGCGACCGAAGCTGCGGAATTGGCCACTCTTGTCTTTTGCGGCTTTTTCAAAATCAGCATAGGTAGCGATCGAAGAGACTTTTGCTTGAAATAAATCCGCGTCGCGGTCTGAATCAAAACGAACAGCGCCTACAAGCACGCCGCCAGCATTCTTCATATAACGTTCTTTATTTTCTTCAAAATGTTTAGCAATTTCAGCGTCTTCAATGACGATGCCATCGTAAATTTTCTTTTCAAAGAATTGAACAGTAAGGGAGCGCTTGATGAGTTTTTGCATATCTGCAAGTGCTTTTTTGAACTCAGCATCAGCTTCGAGGTTTTGCTTTGTAGCATCGACAATAATAAGCTCTTGCTTGATTAGCTCATCAAAGAATTTACGTTTGATCGATGGTGGTAGGCTTTGTGCGCCTGCACCTTTAAAGTAAGGGTTTGCTTGAAGCATTTGGCTAATATTGCTATTAAATTCAGCTTCATTGATTACCGCTTTTCCATCAAGTTTACAAAGAACTGTACCACCCTCTGTGCTTGATGACGCAGAATTTGCTTCTTTCTTTTTGCCCATGTCGCACCCTGGAATAAGAGCGAGAGTTAGGACAAAAAGAGATCCTGTTTTCAACAGATTTGCTGACGCTTTCTTCAACATACAAGAGTCCTTTTTTTAATGGTACTGATACAATGCTTTTCTACTTAAAATTGCTCTAACGTGCGAACAAATCGCAATTGACGTTTAAAGCAAATAAATTTAAGATTCATCGTATCACACAATTCTATTTTTGCAAGAATCTATCGGCGATGATGTGCGATAGCAAAATTTTCGAGAATTTTTGAAAATTATTTGGTACTTGTACGCAGTTGGTTGCTCTCTCAAACATAAGGAGTCTCATGGAAGAGCAAGTAAAAATTCCGTTTTTAACGGCTGTCTTAATGAACATCAATGTCATTGTTGGGGTTGGCATTTATTTTAATCCTCAATTAATGGTCCAGTATGCCGGCGCATTTAGCTTTTTGGGCTGGGTTGCGGCTGGTCTTTTATTGCTTCCCATTGTTTGGACAGTGGCAACAGCAGCCCGTTTTTTTCCTGGGTCGGGCGGGTTTTATAATTACGGCACTTCAGGCCTGAATCAAACAGCGGGCTTTGTAGCATTATGGGCGTATATGCTGGGGTTCTTGGCAACCGCAGCTGCGCAATTGATGTTTTTAAAGAATTTAATGGCAGTAAATGGCGGTATGTCCTCTGTTGCAGCAATGCCCGTACTTGTAAATCTTCTCTTGGTGGTAACGATTGCATGTCTCAATTTATTTGACGTGCGATTAATCAGCAAGATTCAAGGGTTTGTGACTGTGCTTAAATTGTTGCCGATGATCTGTGCCATTCTTTTATTTGCTTTCTATTGGAATGGTTCATTGGTATATCAAGCAAATCATCTTGCTGGTGTTGGTTCTATTATCCCGATGGCCTTGTTTGGGTATTGGGGTTTTGAATCATGCACAAGCACGAGTCATCTTATTAAAGGTGGTTCATCAAAAGCTTCAGGCGTTATGCTGACGGCGTTTTTTATAGCTATGGGTTTATATGCATTGTTCCACCTCGCAGTAACTCATATCATGGGCGTTGATGCTATTGCGGCACAAGGCACAGTTGGGTTTACCAACTTCTTAGGTATTATCAATCCTCAAACAGCAGGCCTTGTTAGCGGTGCTGTTGTATTCGCTTTGATGCTTGCATTATTCAATGCAGTCTATGGTGTTTCACTTGGCAATGGCGCAAACATGTTTAGCCTTGCCAGCAAAAACCATCTTATTGGTTCAAAGCTGCTAACTAGAGTAAATGGCGTTGATCGGCCGTACATGGTTGTTTTTGCTCAAGCGCTTATTGTCTTTTTGCTTATGACTTTTGTGGCAAAAGAGCTAGTACTTATTGCGCTTTCAAATTTTGGGTTAATCACCGCTATGTTTGTGACGGTACTTGCTGTGCTAAAAACACAAATGAAGCAAGGCGCTGGTTGTTTCAACCAAGCAATTAGTTACATAGCGCTTGCTGCTTGCTGCGTGTTGGTTTACTACACTTGGTTTATGATTGGTGCTGATCATACAACTCGCCTCATAAATGCATTGCCTTTTGTGGGCGGGGTAGTAGCTGGCTTAGGAATGTTTTACTTCAAACAAAACTGTAAGTCATGCTAGAGAATAAAAAAATATCATTTCTTAGTGCTGTTTTAATTAACACAAATATTGTCATCGGGAGCGCCTTTTTTGTAGGCGCTCCTGAAATTTCACTCAAAGCTGGTTTTGCAGCACCGCTCGTGTGGGTGGTGTGTGCGGCATTACTCACGCCGCTTGTACTTATTTTTTCTAAATTTGCCTACAAATATCCAGAGGCTGGTGGAATTTATGTCTATAGTGAGAGTGAGCTTGGGCGATTTTGGGGCTACCTCGGAGCTTGGCTTTATTTCATTGGCACCACAGCAGGAAATGCAATGGTGCTTCGTGCTTTTGCACGCGGACTTTATGCGTTTTCTTGTATTGGTCAACCGCTTGGCAGTATCGGTATTTCGCAGCTAATTTTAGAAGTAGCACTTGTGTTGTTTTTTGCCTGGTTGAGTTTGCGCAATATTCAATTATTTGAACGAGTGCAGCTATTATTTACCGGCTTAAAAATAATTCCATTCTTGGTGTTAGCTATTGGAGCTATTGCTCTTTTTGCGCCAGCGCAATTGATGCAAGCTTCTAATTTTACATCAGGGTCGTTATTTAGTGCTATTCCTGCGGTGCTTTTTGCATTTATTGGCATTGAAGCATGCTCAGCAATTATTAATAAAGTTGATAATGCAAGGCGTACAGGGTTTAAGGTAATCCTTACCTCGTTTGCGGTAATTGTTGCAGTATATGCTATTGCGCAGCTTTTTATTGTCGGCATGTTTGGCCAATCGCTTAATGATCCTTTTCTAGCAGTACTTCCGCGCATGCTAGGCAACTCAGCGCTTGCAGTCTGGGGCAACAAGGTTATTTCTACAGCAATTTTATTTTCATTTTTAGGCGGTTTTTATGGCATGTTTTACGTCAACAGCTGGAATCTTTTTGCAATGGCGCAACAACGCAGCATAGCAGGCTATTCCTTGTGGCAGCGTTTGAATAAACAGCAAACTCCTTGGGCGAGCATTATGTTACAAACAGCTTTATTAATTATCATGCTTATTGTGGCACGCTCCGGTGATTTATTAATTGCGATGGGTGATCTTGGTGTATTGCTTGCCTACTTATTAACCGCCATTGCTTATGTGCGCGCGTGTCCTGGTTTATTGGGAACCGCTGGCGTTGTTGCAGCATCTGTTTTAGGTGGTTTTTTGTTGCAAGAAGTGCATGGCTTTGGCTGGATGGTTACGCTACCATTTTGGGTAATGTTTATCATCGGCCTGATTATGTATCGTCGTAAAAAAGCTTCTTGATGTATTGGGTGATAAATGGTTTCTATCTCTGATTTACTACTTGTTGGTCCTTTAGTTTGTATTTTACTTGCAAGTATTGTGCTTACGGTTAAAACGCGCTTTATTCAATTTAGAGCGCTACCGCTTATGATTCGCATGATCATACAAAGCATGCGTAGCAAGCATGATGAAACCAGTGCGGCTATTCCACCACACAAAGCTCTTCTTACTGCGATGGCTACAACCATTGGTATTGGTAATATTGTGGGGCCAGCAATCGCGATTCGTCTTGGCGGGCCTGGCGCTTTGTTAGGATTTTTACTTGCTGTGATTTTTGGTGCAGCGACTACCTTTGCAGAAGTTGTACTTGTTATGAAATATAGAGTGCGTCGTGCTGATGGTGGTTATGATGGCGGGCCTATGCAGTACTTACGCGTTGCTTTTGGAAAATGGGCAGCCTTATTGTATGCATTTTTTGGCTCGATGCTTTTAGTTGTTTGGTCAAGTAATCAATCCAATACATTGGCTGATATTTTGTTTCAGCATGGTGTTTCAAAGTATCTGACGGCTGGCGTAGTAACACTGCTTGTGCTTGGTTATCTTGTTGCCGGCATTAAACATATTGGTAATTTGGCTGCAAAAATTGTCCCTCTTATGTTCTTTTTGTACTGCAGTACTTGCTTGTGGATTATTGGTTGTAATGTTATGCATCTACCCGCAGTATTTAAGCTTATTTTTAACTCAGCATTTAATTTACAAGCGCTTGGTGGCGCATCAGCAGGTTATTCCATTCATCTACTTTTGCGCTGGGGCCTTGCAAAAGGAATTCAAGCGAGTGAAGCGGGCGTGGGAACTGCAGCTTTGCCGCATGCGCAGAGTGAATCTCAAAATAGCTTTGAACAAGGTGTGCTTGCGATGGCGAGTGTTTACTCAGTAGCGTTTATCTGTACGCTTTCAGGCTTGGTAACATTACTTACTGGCAGCTGGCTTGATCAGTCGATTCCCTTGGGGATGAGCTTGATTGCGGTTCCATTTGCGCAGTATTTTAAAATTGGCATGTTGGTCTTAGTAATCAACGCGTTTCTTTTTGCGTTCGGTACTGTTTTGGGCAACGCTTACAATGGCAGCCTCTGCTTTCTTTTCCTAACAAAAAATCGCTGGGTACATGTGTATCACGGCGCTGTTGGTGTCGCGGTATTTTTAGGATCGATTTTTTCTGTTGAGGTTATTTGGGCAATCAGTGATTATTTTATTATTCCTGTTGCGCTTATAAACATCACAGGAGTTTTATATTTGGTATTTCGTGAACGCAATGTTCATTAGAATAAGCAGCCAATTAACGAGGATTTGCTGAACTGCTTGCTCACCTGCTGCACGAGGCTCTACCTGTTGCGCTTTTCTAACATGAAGGCGATTGTGGAATAGCCCTTCCTCGTAAGACTCTTTCCCTGACATAGATGTAGAAAAAATTGACAAAATAAAACAGCCCCCCTTTTTCTGGTAGCTGCTCAACCACAAGAAAATGGTGAATATTTATCAAGAAAAAGAGTTGTAAAATTTTGGAATATTTTAAAAACACTGGAGTATGCATATGTCCATTAAGGCGATTGGATGGGCCCTTTATTTATTGATCACTACAACAGGATTCACACTTCTTGCAGTAAAAAATTCGTCCGATTTTGAAAATACTTCCGAGTTAGAAATGTTTATGGAAGCCTTCGAAAAAAATCCCAATGACATCAAAGACGAAGATTTCAAAAAAATAACGCCTCTTGCTCTGGCAGCCGCTCAAAGCAACGTCCGTGCTATCAAGCTATCTGGCTTGTGGCTAATCCAAGCAGCTATTCGCCAGGATGCTCATTTTAGTCAATTCCCTGAAGTCTTACCACTTGTTCGCAAAGCAATAAAAAATATTGATGCAGAGGTCCGGGGTTTAAGTATGGTGGTACTAGGAGAAATCGTTCCTCGTTACACTAAAATCGATGAGATCAAAGAAGAGGTTTTTCACATCATACACACAGCCATCCAAAGCCAAGAAATCGCTGAGAAACGCGAGGGATTTGCCTTGTATTGTGCTTTAATTAATCGAGACAAAGTATTTAACCAATTTGATGATCTTGCTCATGACATTGACCACGCTATGCAAAGTGACAACAAAAGCATACAAGCTTCAGGCATTTGGTTATTGTACAAGCATGTTAAACGCAATCTGCGTTTTAACGATTTCAAAAAAGCTCATGCCGTTACAGAGATTGGCATGGCAAGTTCTCACAAAGGAATGCGGTGGAATACATTGGCTCTGTTAGAGGCATTAATCAACAAAGACTCATCCTTCAGCGAATTACCCAAAGTACAGCATTTTGCACTAACAGAAGTACGCAATGCAATGGCCACCAAGAACACGGCAGGAAGAGAGTTAATTCCCGCTTTTACAAACAGCATCGCGTTACTATCTGGCCTTATGGATCTTGGCATAGAGTTTAAAAAAGAAGACTATCCCACCATTGAGCAAGCTGCTTTGCGGGCTGTTGAGCTTGTGAATGCAAAGACTTGGAAAAACGCATTAAATATGTTGGAAAGACTTTTTAAAGGACGCATAACTACTCTTTCAGCAGAGCAGCTTACAGCAATTGCGTTGCAAGCAACGAAAAGTGACATGCCAAGAGTCTTAAGCGGCGGCCTGAGTTTGTTGCGAACGCTACTACGACAAGAAGAGACATTTGTTCAATTTGAAGCGACTGAACAAGCCGCATTACATTGTGCAGGATACGATAACACCTGGGTAAGATGCGAAGCTCTGGATGTACTTATTGAACTTCTACAAAAAGATAAACTCAAAGACTTAGTTACCGCTGAATACGTAGCTCAGCGATCAGCACACAGCAGTAATGATGAAGAACATCGTGCTGGAAAACATTTGCTTAATCTTCTCGGACGCAAAAAAAATAACACGGTATTTTTGTTCTTGTTCGCAGTGCTAGCGTTTTTAAGCGTATGTTATTTCGTAGGCCTCTGGTTATTGCGCTGGCTAAGAAATAGATGATTTCGCGCAATTAGTAAATCTTGACACAAAGACTGGTCAAAGGGTGACTAATTGTGGAATTTCTACGCGGGATGATCCATCTTGCCTGATCGTAGTACCCGGCGTGCGTTGCTATAAAAAAGCCACCGCGGCAGCGATGGCTATCAAAATGAATACTTATTAAAAACCAAAACTCAATAGAGCTTAACACCTTCTATAAGCAATTTTTGTGATAATTTTTCAACTACGCTGGCGGTTGCAACTAGAGGATCAATCTCTCCTCTACTATAAATGCTACATGCTTCCATATCATCAGGAAAACCAAATTGAGCATACAATTCTTGAAGAATATCAATCTTTTCCTGCGCGGTCTTATTACTCTGTAGCAACGAGTAAAGATGTGCATATCTCCATTTTTCTACAGCTTTTGCTTTTTCATTCTCACTATGAAAATCCCCGCGTTTTGTCAGAAAATTCAATACAGCACGACACAAATCATCTTTAGCAATATTTTCTCCTGAAGCAATAATTGCCAAATTATCATCAACAAAATGACTTTCCGTTTCTTCTAAAATTTTCTCACCATAGCTAATCAAATCTTTTTTTTTACACCATGCTTGTTGAAGTCCAACAAGAAGAGTATGCCAATCTAACAACTTAAACTTTTTCATAACGTCAAACACTGTCATCTTTTCAATCTTTCTGAGGTACTTGGTTTGAGTAACCCGCAATCTTACCATTAGGAATAAATCGCCTATGTGTTACTTTACCCTGATCAATAATCCATTCAAATATACCAGACCTTCCATTTAAACTACCTTCAATCTGATAAAGCTCAGAATGCCGTACAATTTGCCCTCCTACTCCTTTCGTTGGGATGCTAAACTTGTGAGCATCTCCAACAAAATTATCCACCAAGTCAGGGAACGCATGGTGCGGATCAATTTTCGTAGCACTAGCCGTACGCGGTTTACCAAGAACCTCATTATCTATCAGAGTTCCTCTCTCAAAATCATCATTAATTTGATCCTGATCTTTTTGGCCAATCGCTGTATGATTAGGTTGTTCCTTTTCCTTAGAAGACTTATCTGCGTGTTCTTCTGGCTGATCTGAAATGGCTTCGTCATTTGATAAGGATGGTTCTTCCTGACTTTCTTCTTCAACGCGAGATAGTTCTTCCTTATCCCCAGTCATATCTTGCTCGCCTTGTTGCTGATCAGGCTGTTCAACAGTTCCTTGTTTTATATCCTTGTCAGCAGCACCTTGAGGAGAAGTTGGTAATGCCGGTTGGCCTTTCTCATTTTCATCTTTCCCTAGCCCTGGCAGTTGCGGTTGTCTACTCCAACCACATGAAGTGTTTGATGGTTTGAAAGGAAACGGATCCTTTGCTTCAAAAATGTTTTC
>CAMATL010000007.1 GCA_945861145.1 candidate division TM6 bacterium GW2011_GWF2_37_49
CTACAACACAAGGCCGTATTGACGCCCTTTTAGGCACAATAGCTGATAAAGAGGCTCTCTCGGTTTTTTACAAATCTGCAGCTTGTACAGTAGCAGCAGCTGCTGGTCATTCAGACGACCTTATCTAATTCTCTGTACTTGAACTAGAATCTTAAATACTGGGGACTGGGTAAAACCGGTCCCCAGCTTCTTTTATACAGATGCTAAGTGGCGCATGAAGCGCAGCTTGCCTTGATCGTTAAGAGGGGTTTGCTCGATACCAACCCAGCTCTTAGGCTCATAATCTTCTACCAAGCGCGACACTCGATTAAGCCACACGCATTGATTTGCCTGGAGAACATTATTCACATAGCCAAAATGGCGCGATGACATGATTTTTGAAAGCAAGACCACGCAGCCATGGTTGGCAAAGATACCTTGCTCTTCAAGCCATGGCCGATGCCGCATAAACTCGGCGTTAAAAGTCAGTAATTTTACCGGGTCTTCTTGCGTTCCCAGCCCCTGATACAATCCCTTATAAAACCAATCAATCATTAAATTTTGTGCATAGCAAATCACATACGCATCGTCACCCAATGCTTTTTTAAACGCTGTGCGCATAGTGATGCCAAGCTGCTTGGCCTTATCGGTTCGCGCAGACAGAAAGGCTCCATAGCGCCCGCTCTGCATCAATCCCTGCATGGCACCGTGCACGGTAAAATTTTTCCCTACGAGTGTTGGATCAAATGCCGCCAGTGTTTCCTTGTCAAAGCCACATGTTGGTGTAAATGAGCCAATCCGCTTGCGACAATACATCTCAAGATCAAGCACTACGCCACGCAGAGGGATGCCATGTGAAAGCTGCGGATCTTTCCAGCGCTCACACAAAGCCTCAAGCGGCTTGATTACTTCGTTTTGCCAAAATGGCTCATGCAGCGGCGCTGGGATATCGGTAAATTCATTACCAAAACCATCTACCGCGCATACGCTTGGCAAATTGGGTAGATACACATTATTCGTAATTTCAAATCCCACCAATAGTACCGGTACCGGGCGCTTAGCCCGCTTACAGGCGGCAGCAAGCTGCTTAGTAAAATTGCTTATCGATGCAAGAAAAGTACTTTCTTGTTCTTTTTTGCGCGCAATGGGACTCCAGTACTGATGGGGGTTAAACGTAACCCATAACCCCTCAAATTGTGCCATCACCAGATAATTAATAAGCGTAGCTTGGCGTTGCTCACGGTCACGTGAGGACTGTTTTTTTGCTTGATCAGGAGACAACGGCTCAAAAACACTCAGCTCCATCCAGGCAACCTTGGTCAATGCTCGCGCCGCATTATCATCCTTTATTTTCCCAAAGGTATTAACAACTGAGCCAAAGTCGGGCTTGCTGACACGCTTGACCACGGCATGAAAATTTTTCTTGGCTGGCTCAGCTTGTGTTACCAGCGCGTGAAATTGCGCTAGCCCAAAGCCTATCAGCTCCAGCATCTCTTTTGCGAGTGAGGTTTTAAGGGGGCGAATATGGAACTGCTCAGTAATCCCAAACGCATTGGCGAGCATCTGGTGCCCTACGAGAATATGAAGTTTTTTTTGTGCACTGTAGGCGTACAGAAAATAAGGCAGCGTTTGTCTAATTTTTACCGATGCATAGCGGCTTGCATGTGCTGGCAAGAAGGTGAGCGAAAGATCAGGGTGATCATGTGCCTCACGCAAAAGCTTGCTTGTTAGCTGCCGCCCCTCATGAGGCAATGAAAGCGATGTGTGATAGGGCATCGGGCGACTATTGATAGGATGCTTAAGAAAAAAATCAATGGCTGCAGTAATGAGCTGGCGCAAACTTATAATTTTTCCGGGACTTTGCTCAAGTTGGCCAAGTAGTACAGGATTTGCGTCAATCCCTAACGGTACAAACAGATCTCGCAAGGCAGGCAGCAACGCTTTATTTGATGGTACATTATTAAAATTGGGAAGCAGCAGACAAACAAAAAAATTTGGCACCTGTGCAATACGATTGAGTACGGTGGTGAGTTTTTTACCAACGGGCGATGTAGTCATGTTTGCCAAAAGATCAGCATTCACCACCAGAAACAAACCTTTATTTTGCGTGGCAATGCGCTCACCGATGGCAGCTTCATCCACAAACGTATGCATGCCTGCATAAGTCGGGGCAAAACCAGCTACGCGCAAAAGGCCCAAGAAGGGGGCGTATACAACTTCTTCATGACCTTCAAGGTCAAGCAGCACACACGCGGCAGAAGACTGAGCAGCCGATGCACCTGAAAACCAGGCGCTCATCATGAGCAGCAGACATCTCGAGATCTTTTTCATACTACTCCCCCCTCTCCTTTTCTAAAAACGAGTATAAAAAAAACTCACCGACGGCTTCAAGTCACTGAAAAAGGAAGATAAAAATAGGCCTGTGATCAACAACATCATGCGCGTTGCGGCAGCATCTTGCTTAAAAAAAACCTCATGTTCATTTTTATAAGCCAACTCACTAGACTGGGGTACTAGATGTTTAATATGAGAAAGGACGCTCTATGTCGAAAATAATAGTATTGTTACTACCGCTTCTGCTGACACTCACGGTAAGCTGTCAAAAAAAAGAGGCCTCTGTACAAATAGCAGCTGCAGCAGAGGCAAGCGCAGCGCCAGCAGCACATGCGCAAAATCCAGTAGTCACCAAAGCTGCACACCTAGATGCAAACTGGTACACCAAAAACGCTGCAGACCTCAACCAGGAGCTGGATGAGTACCTCGAATTAGCGGTTAAAAAATGTTATGTCGAAGCTGATTCTGAAACGGTGCGGGCACTGGTGGTCCCCCATGCCGGGCTGTATTATTCAGGGTTTTGCGCCGCTACGGTCTATCAAACACTGCTCAGCAGCAAAAATTTATTGTCCTCCAATATCAAAAACACCAAGATCAACCATGTCATTATCCTAGCTCCTGATCACAGCGGTCTAAGCTATGGCATCACCCTGCCTCACTACAGCGAATACAATACACCACTTGGCACCATCCCCGTTAATGCCTCAGCAGTAGCTGCGCTTCAAACGCTAAAGCTCGCTAAAGTTTCTGAAAAAGAGCACAACACCGAGCACTCCCTAGAAATGCAGTTACCATGGCTGCAAAAAACAGTAGAAAATTTCACCATCACGCCGCTCATTGTTGGCAATATTGATCAACATGATTGTGGGCAGCTGGTTGCAGAGCTTAAAAAACTCATGACCGATACAACACTACTTGTGGTTACCAGCGATTTTACTCATCATGGCGCACAGTACCGTTACCAAGTCTTTGATGATCACATCATTAATTATCTACGAGCACTCGACTCTACGGTTATTGAAGCGCTACTAAAAAAAGACCTGAAGAGTTTTAATGAAATTATTGAACGCACACAGGCCACCGTATGCGGTTACAACCCACTCATGGTACTTCTCTCCCTACTTGAAGACACTAAGCTAGGTGATGTTGAAGGCCGCCTCTGCTCGTACTACACATCTGCCCACCTCACAGAGGCACGTATAAGTAACCCTACCATCAATGTTGCAGACCTGATTGGTGACTTGCCTGATGAGCATGCTCAAGCTTCAGTGAGTTACGCAGGTATTGTGTTTAGCGCACAACGCGTTGCAGACCTTTCGCAAGAAAACAAGCTCACCGGCTTTGAAAAACGCGCACTGACCACCATGGCGCGAGAAACAATCGATAATGAATTGGGAACTGTAGATCGTGAACCGCAACAGCTGCTGTGGCCAATTACAACACCAGGCCTCACCAAGCCTCAAGGGGTGTTTGTAACACTACATGACAAAAACGATCAGCTTCGTGGCTGCATTGGCCGCATTACTACACTCAAACCGCTGTATCAAACGACGCAAGACATGGTTATTGCCGCTTCATTTAAAGATGAACGCTTTGGGCCGCTCTCTAAAGCAGAACTCGAATCAACTAAGATAAGCCTTACCGTACTAAGCAAGCCGGAACGCGTGTTTGCACTGAGCAACATAGTTCTTGGCAAACACGGCATCATCTTGAACAAATTCAATGAGGATGGCACACTACAAACCTCATCGGTGTTTTTACCACAAATACCACTCTCAATGAAATGGGATCTTGCTACCACACTTGCTGAGCTGAGCAAAAAAGCCGGTTTACCACGTGAAGGATGGCAAGATAATTGTGAACTACAAATTTTTGACGGCTACGAAATTAAAGAAGAAATATGAGCATAACGATAATCATTGGTACATCAGCAGCTGGCCTCGCCGCTGCCAACAAGCTGCGCGACCTAGACCCATCAGCAGAAATTATATGCCTGACTAAAGAATCATCCATGCCCTACAATCGTTGCCTGCTCGCAGATTTTTTAGGCGGTAGTCGAACTAAAGAACAAGTACACACAAAAACTCAACCGTTTTTTGCTGAAAAAAATATAGACCTCCAGCTTGATGTGGAGGTCACCGGCCTTGATGTAGGGGCCAAAAAAATAACATTGCGCAGCGGGTCTATGCTTGCTTACGACAATTTAATCATCGCTACCGGACGATCAGCTTTCGTGCCAACGCCAATAGACGTTAGCCTACCAGGCATTTTTCCATTCTATGATCTTGACCATGCAACAGATATTTTGTCATACCAAGCAGCAACCAAAGCCAGACGTGTTTTAGTTATTGGGGCCGGCATCACCGGCTTAGAATGTACCGATGCATTGCATCAACGCGGCCTAGAAGTTACGGTAGTAGAACGCAGCACACAAGTTTTAGCGCGGCAAATTGATAATGATGGAGCTCTGTTTTTGCAAGATCTTATGGCGCGCAAAGGCATTACACTACACCTGGGAACAACGGTAGCTAGCGTAGAAACACTGCAGGTAAGAAATCAACCAGCGTACCGAGTAACGCTTGGCAACGGCAAGGTCATTGAAGTTGATAAAATCATCGCCGCTACCGGAGGCAGACAAAATCTTGGGTTTGCTCAAGCAGCAGGCATCACGTGTGATCAATTTGGCATCGTCACCGATGAGAGCCAGGCTACAAACATACCTAACGTTTTTGCTGCGGGTGATGTGTGTAGCATTATTAATCTTGCCAGCGGCAAGCGCACATTTAGCACACTGTGGCCCGATGCAGTAGCACAAGGCTTAACCGTAGCCAACAGTATTGTTGGGCTGTGCAAACCATTTGCAGGCACACTCAACATCACGAGTACTAATATTTTTGATATCACGCTCGTCACTTGTGGTGATTTTTCAGCAACCAACGGCCTGGATATCCTGAGTAAATCTGCACCCGATTTTTATCATCGCTTTTATCTTAATGATGGCATCTTGCAAGCATTTGTTATGGTTGGCAATGTGGGTAGCGTGGGGCAGCTGCGTAAAGCAATTTTAGAAAAAACACGCATTGGTTGAAAAGATGTTAAGAGGCTATAAAGCTTAAATGATCTAAGTAATTTTGCAGCACAAACGCGGCAGCCTTAGCATGTTGCATCAATTTTTCTTCTTTATTTTCTGGTCGCTTGCCAACCGAAGCTGCACGCTTGGAACTCAAGCGCTCATCCCACAGGACCCATTTAATATCGGTAAAACCTTTTTCCAGCACAAGCGCTTCAAGACGCACCGCTTCAGCACGAATGGTGCGCGTTTGATCACTGTCAGTACCACCGCCAACAGTAATTGGCAATCCTACAACAATTACTTCGATAGGCTCTTGTGCTAATAATTTTATAAGACCTTGATCAAACGCAGCGGTCGCAAAAGTCTTAAGTGGCTTAGCAGCAATTTTCATGTAGTCAGAAGTGGCAATGCCAACCCAGGCATCTCCAAGATCAAGGCCCATCATTTTTTTCATAAAAATTTTCTTTCGAAGCAACAGCAATGGTCATATCAAATATTTTGACATACACACGATTGGGCGGCATGATACAATGCACATTAGGCTATATTAGATCATCTCATAACACAATGCCGAGCACATGAAAAATAACCAAGTATTGAACGCAGAGGCTCTTTTTCTTGTTGATGGCTCTTATCTTCTGTATCGCTCTTATTTTGCTATAAAACCATTACAAACTGCTACAGGTATCCCTACCAATGCGGTATTTGGATTTTGTCGGGCAATAAAAAAACTGATTGATACCTTTGATCCGGCACATATCGCCATCGTGTGGGACAGTAAGGGCGGGTCTTTTCGCAATACGGTCTACCCTGAATACAAAGCTCATCGACCACCCCCACCAAACGACTTAATGTCTCAAAAACAGCTCATCATGGAATTTATCAGCTTGGTCGGCATTCACAATGTAGCCCTCGAAGGCTATGAAGCTGATGATCTACTGGCAACACTGGTTCGACAAGAGTTAGCCAAACAAACGGTTATCGTCTGTGCCGACAAAGACATGTATCAACTCCTAGAAGACCCTAAGGTCGTCATTACCGATTTATTTAAAGACGAGATTTTTGACGCCGCTCTTTACACGGAGCGCAAAGGCTATGCGCCAGCAAAGATCCCTTTTTATCACGCACTCGTGGGTGACGCTTCTGACAATATTCCTGGCGTAAAAGGCATTGGCGAAAAATCAGCAACCGAACTGGTCAAGGCATTTGATTCACTTGACCACCTGTACCAAAATTTAAATAAAGTTGATAAGTCACGGATCAAAACCGCGCTCATGGCTGACGAGGCTAATGCTCGCCTGAGCTTACATCTGTTTTCACTTGCAGATGCCCCGCTAGGCTACACGCTGAATGATTTTGTATTCGCCGCCACACAATGGAATCAAGCGCACAGCTTTTTTCAAACACATGAATTTTATAGCCTTGCAAAGGCAATCATCGCGCCTATAATTCCAGCGCAACAACAAATGTTTCAGCCTGCACAAGAGCAAAACTGGAAGGCAACTATCGTCAATACGGAAGCCGGACTACAAGAACTGTATAAAAAATTATGTGCAGCCGGTACCTACAGCATGGATACTGAAACCAGCACGCTCGAGTGGCAAAATCAAGAAATGGTGGGCATGTCATTTTGCATTACCCCTGATGAAGCTTTTTATTTGCCTTTCACACACCCAACTAACGCAACGCAGCAAAACCTTGATCGCACTAAAACGCTTGCATTGCTCAGAGGCACACTAGAAAACCCTGACCATAAAAAAATTTTACACCATGCCAAATTTGACCAGCATGTCTTGCGTCGTCACGGTGTATGGACGCGTGGAGTACTATTTGACACCTTGATCGCTGCAAATTTAGTACGAGAAGACTGGAAAACAATTAACCTCAAAGACTTGTCTATGCGCCTGCTGAGCGAACGTATGCAGACATATGATGAGATGGTAGGCAAACAGTACAAGCATTTTGGCCAAGTCCCTGTAGACCATGCTGCAATCTATGGTGCACACGATGCACGACAAACCCTGGTATTGATGCCACTATTAGAAAAAAAATTGCACCTCCTGCCTGAGCTTGAGATGTATTTTAACAACATTGATATGCCGTTTGCAGACTTGTTGTTTCGGATGGAATCGGCAGGAATTTGTTTAGATGCTGCCCATTTAGCCACCGTTAATACCAAAGTAGCAGTTGAGCTTAAAGAGATTGAGGGCAAGCTTGCAGCGGCTACACCAGCTCAACAGCTGAGCATCGATAACACCGTTAATTTTAACTCACCTCAACAAATTGAATATTTACTGTTTGATGTACTCAAGCTCCCAACGGTAACCAAAACAGCCAAAGGTCGCCGCTCAACTGACCAGGAAGTACTTGAAAAGCTATCAAACCTACACTTTATCCCAGGGCTTATCTTAAAATATCGTGAGCTAACCAAGCTCATGAGTACGTACACGCTGCCACTACCCAAAGAAATTTATCCTGCTACCGGCCGCGTCCACACAACATTCAGCCAAACACTCGTTGCAACAGGACGACTTTCAAGCTCAAATCCAAACGTACAAAACATTCCCACGTCGTCTGGCTATGGCCATGCTATCCGCGAAGCATTTGTGGCAGCGCCTGGCCATGTGCTGTTATCGGCGGATTATTCACAGATCGAGCTGCGCATCCTCGCGCATATTTCAAATGACGAAGCTTTGTGCAAAGCCTTTCATGAGGATAAAGATATCCATCAGCAAACAGCTGCTGAACTACTTGGCATCACCCTTGATGAAGTAACCCAACAGCAGCGCCAACTTGGCAAACGGCTCAACTTTAGCATCATGTATGGCCTCACCCCTTTCGGCCTAGCGCAAGATATGAACATCTCGCCCAAAGAGGCTAAAACTTATATCGATGCTTATTTTGCAAGCTATCAGCAAGTAAAAGAGTGGATGGATCGCACCGTAGAAGCAGGTAGAAAAGATGGGTATGTGTCCTCACTCTGGGGTCGTCGTCGCTATATCCCTGAGCTAAAAGATAACAATAAGACGGTGTTTGAAGGTGGTCGCCGCATGGCCATAAACACACCAATCCAGGGATCAACAGCAGATCTTATGAAGGTGGCAATGTTAGAGATTGATCAAAAATTAACGGCAGCAAAACTGCAGGCGCAAATTTTATTGCAAATCCATGACGAAATCATCTTAGAAATCCCAGAACAAGAGATTAATCAGGTCGAAACAATTGTCCGCACAACGATGGAGCACGTTGTGGATTGGCGCGTACCCCTTAAAGTAGCGCTCCGCACAGGCAAGAATTGGGGCGAAATTACAAAATAAATTTTGACTTTTGGTAAAAAAATAATCAGAATATACGATGTATTTATCTACAATACCGTGACTTAGTCGATAAAACTGAATATTTCACCTCGTTAACAATAAGTTCAATTGGTAAGGATTACCCATGGCAACAAGTAAACAGGGCGGTTCTACACAGAATGGCCGTGAGAGTCATTCTAAACGGTTAGGCGTTAAAAAATTTAGTGGCGAAGTCATCAAGGCTGGTAACATCTTGATTCGTCAGCGCGGCAGCAAGTTCTACCCTGGAACTGGCGTCATGCGTGGCGGCGATGACACACTGTTTGCAGTAGCAGACGGTTACGCTAAATTCCACGTCGGCTTCAAAGGACGTCGCTTTGTAAGCGTTATTCCAGAGCGCATGAACTAAAAAAAAAGAGAAAATAATAAGCACTATTGAAAGATAGTGCTTATCTACTTAGTGGAGAGACAATGCAAGAACAATCCTTACAATATCGTTATGATTTTTTAAAGTATCGTACTGCTTGTTTGGTGTTTTCTATCGTCGCACTGGTCGTTGGACTTGTGTATTACATGTTTGTTGGTGGGTTTAAATACCACATCGACTTTACAGGCGGCGTAGAAATGCGTATCAGTTTTGCTAAACCAATGGATGCTGCCGCATTGCGTACCGCAATGAGCAATGACGGCTGGAAAGATGCTGTAATTCAAAGCGTAGGCAAAACCAGTCAAGACTTCTTGATCCGTATTGGCTCATTAGAAGAAAATCCTGAAGCAAACATCAAGGCTTCAATGGTAAAAAACTTTGAAGATAATGATGTTACCGTTGGTCACATCGAGGTAATCGGTGCTGAAGTTGGTAAAGATACTTCATGGAACGCTATCAAAGCAGTGTTCTTGTCATTGGTAATTTTGGCGCTTTATATTGCCATCCGGTCAGAATTTAAGTTTGGTATGGGCGCTGCTATATCGCTCATCCATGATATTCTTATCTTGATGACTTACATTCTCATAACTCAAGAACCTATTTCATTGCACGTTTTGGCATCAATCTTGGCAGTGATTGGTTACTCCCTGAATGACACAATTGTTATCTTCAGCCGTATCCGCGAAAACTTTAAAAAGCTCGCCGGCTCAGGAATCTCAGATTACGACCTCGTAAATTTGAGTATCAATCAAACCTTAACTCGTACCATCTTGACAAGCTTTGCGACACTCTTGTCAGTTGCATCAATCCTATTGCTGGGCGGCGAAGCCCTACATGGCCTCGCGCTCATCATGTTTATCGGGATTATTATTGGTACCTTCTCTTCGATTTACATTGCTAGTCCAAGCATGCTTTGGGCAAGCACCAGAGTTAAAAAAGCCAATTAAAGAGCCCTAAAAATCCACTAAACTCCCCCATGCTTGAGAAAGCATGGGGGAGTTTAGCGTTAAAGCTCCCAATAAACAGACTATCAAAGCACAATTAGGAAATCCGCACTATGACATCAAATTTTACAAAAATGCTAGCTCTATTACTTTTTAGCACTTCAGTTACTCAAGTTCATTCACTTACTGAAAACGCCGCTACGGGCTATTCAGTTGGTGGTGGTGTAATCGCAGGAGCTGTTGCCGGCGCAATAACATATGACCTAATTCAACAACCATTCCACCAGAACGGCGCGCAAGAAGCTCTTATTTCTCTTGGCGTTGGTGCTGTTGTTGGTGGTGTTTCTGGATTATTGATGTATTGGGGCCTTTATCAATACACACCTAAGGCAAGAATATATGCTGCATCACGCATTATCAGCAATGTAAGCAAAAATAGACTTGCTTCACCAAACGCATTTGAAACAGATGAAGAGCTTTTTTCCGACGCAACTGCGCGCTTCCACGTACGCTGGCCAATTGCGCAAGCGCATGAGCTAACCATCGCGTTGTTCGACGACCTCAGCAATGCCGCTGCTTTATTAGATCTTGCTGCCACAGATACGCAAAACCAACTAGAAATAAGCGAAATAGAAAAGCTCAGTGGCAAAATCGAGCCGTTAGCAATAAAATTGCAAAAACATGCTACAGCGTTTCAAGAACACCCTCGCTATGAAATTCAAGCAACCCTACTAGAAGGTCATCGCAGAGAGCTGCGCATTGAAGAAAAAGCTGCACAACGCCATCGCGAAGCAATGGCACAACAAGCATCACTGCATACCGCAGCAATGGCACAACAACAAGCGCTTCATAGACCAGCACCAGCAGCACCTCTTCACCGTCGCTAATTTTTTCACCTATCTTAATTTTTAATAAAGCTCCAGTTCAAATGCAACGAAGCTTCATTAAAAATTAAGATAGGTGATTTTAAATGAAAGGTTTGCCTGATGAAATTCTTTATAAAAGTACTTTCACTTGCATTAATAAGCCTCTCCGTTACATCAATAAAAGTTCACGGAATTATCGTAACAAAAAATACGTGGACTGCTTCTAACGGAACAGAAAGCTCTTCCACTCGCTTTAGCCTGTATGAAACCAATGCCGCAAAAAGCGCTGAGCTTTCGCGTATAGCTAATTCAATTGGCTGTCTATCTGGCATTATTGCCGGCTTGTTATGGATGAGTTATGTTGATGAAGGGGTTAGACAAGGCACCAATTTTGGCAGACTGAATAGGGGTTTTTTAAAATGGTGTGAAGCATATCTTATCAATCTACTTGTTGGTTATGTTAGTAGTTTTACACTGGACGCACTCTTCCATCTCGGTTGTGATTATCCCGAGAAAGGCATTATCGCAACAGTACAAATAGATCCTGCAGCATGTATTACTCAATGCAATGACACTATCAACGCAATAGAACAAATTTCTTCCGTAAAAAATGAATCCCACCGCAGTGAAAATCTCATGCACTGCACCACAATATTAAAGTGTGTAAATCATGCCATAACTGCCTGCAAGGAAGCTGCAAGCAAAGCAGCAGACTCCGTAATTCTTGCTAAGGCTGATGAATTGCAGGAAAAAATAGTAATCTTAATGGAAACCTTAAATGATGAGATTGTCATACTACAAGAGCTACAGGACAATGAAACTGCGCCAATAACAACATCATAAATTTAAATAATAGCACTCTAAAGCAACACATTAATTTACAATTTCCAACTGTTTTCTACGGAAAAAGAGTAAATAAAAGAACATTTTACATCAGTCATCGACTGTGTTATGATCACTGGGCGGAGTGAGAGATCACTCTGTCCAATTCGTAAAAAAATCGTTAATTTCTAAAAAAGATCCAAAAATTTGTAGTTTTCCTTCCGCCTTATCAGATTTGCGATGCACTTTTGTGCTCACACAATCTGTAGCGAAGGAAAGATTCCTCTAACTTTTATTAATGTTGGTTGTATGGTTAAAGATAACAACGAAAAAGCTCCGATAACAGGAAACGACGCTGCTGAAGAACGCCAAGAAAAGCCTAAGCAGACTCGTACACGTTCAACGCAGCCAAAAAAAATCACTCAAGAACTCGTTGATCAAACCGCAGTAGAATTGAGCCAACTGGTTGACGAACCACCAGCCGTTGAAGAACAAGCTCAAGAGCAGGCTATGGAAGCAGAAGCTGCTCAACAGGTTGAACAAGCAGCCGAAATGCGAACTCAACCAGAACAACAGCAACAACAAACACAACACCAGCCTACTCATCAACCTGCACCACGCCAACACTCACAACAACAAAATCCATCGCATCACAGACAACAGTACCAAGGCCGCGAGCGCCAACAGTACAATAACAACCGCCAAGGCCAAAATCAGAATCAAGGCCAGGGCCAAGGATATCAAGGTCAAGGCCAAAATCAGAACCCAAATCAAAATCAGGGTCAGAATCAAAACCAAGGCCAGGGATATCAAGGACAAAATCAAAACCAAAATCAGAATCAAGGCCAAGGCCAAAATAGCGGTGATTATCGTAATCGCCAACAACAACCGCGCCCGTATCAACAACAACCGCGTCCATATCAACAGCAACAGCAACAAACACCTTACTATGACCAACAAGCTGATCTTGACGCACAAAACGAGCCGACAGACAACACACCAAAACAATCAATGAATGTGCAAGAGCTTAAGGAAATGAGCATCATCAAGCTCATCGCTTATGCACAACAAGCAGGCATAACTGATGCTGCCTCATATAAAAAACAAGAACTTATTTATAGAATTTTAGAATCACAGTCCGAACGACGTATCGAAATTTTCTGTGAGGGTATCCTTGAACGCCTGCCTGACGGCTTTGGCTTCTTGCGCTCACCTAAATTTAATTATGTTCCAGGTCCTGATGACATCTATGTCTCACCAGTCCACATCAAGCGCTTTGCTCTGCGAACCGGCGATGTGGTTAAAGGAACTATCCGCAAACCAAAAGAAGGCGAAAAGTATTTTGCTCTGCAGCGCGTTGAAACAATCAACTATGAACCAGCATCAAACGCAGCAAGCAAAACGATGTTTGAAAATCTAACACCGCTTTTCCCAAACAAAAAATTTGATCTTGAAGGCACTACCGGTAACGGTTTAATCTCAATGCGTATCCTTGACCTACTCGTACCGATAGGAAAAGGACAACGCGGATTAATTGTTGCACCGCCAAAGACAGGTAAAACTTCACTACTCAAAGAGCTTGCAAATACCATCATTACTAATCACCCAGAAGTGATTTTAATGATTCTTAATATTGATGAGCGCCCAGAAGAAGTAACCGACATGCAACGCTCCGTTAATGCTGAAGTAGTCAGCTCAACATTTGATGAGTACGCCACACGCCACGTTCAAGTCGCAGAAATTGTGCTTGAAAAAGCTAAGCGCCTCGTTGAATATGGCCGCGATGTGGTAATCTTGCTTGACTCGATTACTCGCCTAGCTCGCGCGTACAACACGCTTGCACCATCATCTGGCAAGGTGCTGACTGGTGGTATTGATGCTAACGCGCTCCAGCGTCCAAAGCGCTTTTTTGGTGCTGCACGTAACGTTGAAGAAGGCGGGTCGCTCACGATCATTGCTACGGCTCTTGTTGAAACCGGCTCAAAAATGGACGAAGTTATCTTTGAAGAATTCAAAGGTACCGGCAACATGGAAATCCATTTGACGAGAAAGCTTTCCAACAAGCGCGTCTACCCAGCATTTGATTTAGTACCTTCAGGCACACGTCGTGAAGAGCTCATGCTCAACGAAGAACAAGTGTCTAACTTATGGGTTTTACAAAAATTCATGAGTACCATGAACACGGTAGAAGGCATGGAAGTGCTGATCGACAGACTTTCAAAAACGAAAACCAATCAAGAATTTCTTGAGCAAATGCACAAGAAAAAACAACAAACTCAACAACGATAATCTAAAGTAATTATGTTCATACTTGGTATCGAAACATCTTGTGATGAAACTGGCGTTGCCGTCTTTGACGTGCAACGCCAGCTTATGCTTTCAAACGCATTGTATTCACAAATCGCCTTGCATGAGATCTATGGCGGCGTGGTCCCTGAAATCGCCTCCCGCTCTCAGCTAGAAAAAATCCAACCACTCGTCAGCCTAGCACTCGAACGTGCAGGCATTACGCTTCAACAAGTTGATGCGATAGCCGTTACCTGTAAGCCTGGCCTTGTAGGCTCACTGCTTGTCGGTGTGTGCTATGCCAAAGGCCTTGCTTGGGCGTTGGGTAAAAAAATTATCGGGATCAATCATCTCGAAGGCCATATTTTTTCCACGTTTCTCAGGCGCGATAACACGGTATCAACCGATGTACCCTTCCCTCATTTAAGCTTAACCGTCTCTGGCGGCCACACCGCTATGTATTTGGTTGAAGGATTTGGTTCTTACACCTGCATCGGGCGCACCGAAGATGACGCCGCAGGCGAAGCATTTGATAAAGTGGCCAAGATGATGGGCTATCCATATCCAGGTGGCGCACGCATCGAAAAAATGGCGGCAACGGTTGGCTTTGAAGATTATTTTAAATACCCTCGCACTAGAAATCCCGACGGAAACATTTTCTTTAGTTTTTCAGGGCTCAAAACAGCGGTCCTTTACCACTTGGTACGTGAAGGCGCTTACTCCATGACTACCGGCCCTGTAGCAGGTGTTAGCGATGAATTGAAAGCTAAAGTAGCGAGCTCACTACTCGTCTGCATCACCGATATTTTCTTGAAAAATATTGAATTGGCGTTTAAAAAATACCCCACGATCAAAGGGTTCACCTTCGGTGGGGGCGTAGCGTGCAATCAATATATGCAGGAACGAATGGCACAATTTTGCGCAATCAAAGGGCTATCATTCCATTTCCCACCACCAGCATTTTGCACCGACAATGGCGGCATGATCGCTTTTGTTGGCGGCTACAAAGCCCAACAAGAAAAATTTGATACTTTTACGCTCGATGTTGGCAAATAGAAACTTACCCTTCAGCATCCACTAAAATCTCACCCTTGCCGTTGCCAATGTCTTTGCTTGCATGCTTAACGTTGGTATGAAACGGACTCATATCTAAGCCATAGAGCAACGACTTGATTGATTTGCGTTCAAGCTTTACGCGTTTACCTTCTTTGAATACAATGCGCGGCAGCTTAAGTACGCCAGAGCCAAAATCTCCTGGCCAAGTTTCTTCAATACGAGAAAAATAGGCAGGATTGATGGTAACAACAATCGTATTGCGCGGAATTTGTAGATTTTTTTTACGTAAATCTTTTTCATGTTGAGCCCATTTACCGCTACCATTGTGATTACGGCTGAAGCGATAATATTTGTAATTCATGTTAGGAATCAGACCAAATGCATCCACTGTGTTGTGGCGACCAAACGTATGCTTAATTTTATTGCAAATGATGATGGCATATTTATCAATGCTGGCACCATCGACAGGAAACGAGAAAAAGCCATCGCTGTTGTTGGTGGTCTCCATGCCTTCAAAATATACCTTAAACTGCGGTACATCTTCTTCGTCGTGGTCCACCTTGATACAACCTCTAATTTCTTGTACTAGCTTGCTACCTTCACTAAACGATTGATTAAATCGGCCTAATCCTAACGGCTGACCATCCGCTCGCATAACAAACGAAGGAACCGGCTGTGTAACAAGAGGTCCATCCGCATGACGCTGCTCAAGTACATCGTTAGCACGATCTTCCATGGTTGGCTCATGCACACGCACATCACGACCCCGCAAACCATTTTCCTGCGAACCAATAAGAGCCTCCAATGGGTTTTGAGTTGGCTTTGGCATTGAACGACTAGATTCCATCTGCATTGCAGCTCGTGCTTGGACTTTTGCCAACATCTCTTCTACTCGCCTAGGCAACGGCTGATGCGCAGCCAACACATTATTAGCTGCTATATTTTCCGCCACTAAATTGCTGCCAAGCCCGACCACACAAGCAAAACTTAATGCAATCCAGATAATCATATTCATATAATCCCTTCTCCTAAACACACACCCAAGGCTTAAACATTGCTCAAGCAAAAGTTTTATCGTCAGATGACGTCCTTTTTAAAATAAAGTATGATACCTAGGAGGATATACTATGATAAGAAAAATTGTACCGAAAATAAAAGAGATTCTGCGTAAAGCGCTGCTGGGCGGCATCACACCGAAAAACCTTGCTTATTCCGCAGCCGTGGGTGTATATATCAGCTTTTCGCCGTTTCCAGGAGCTCATACGATCTTAATGCTCGCCTTGAAATGGTTGCTGGGTTTACATCTTCCAACACTTTTCATTTTTACCACAATCAACAATCCATGGACAATGATCCCTTTCTTTTCATTAGACTATGTGTTTGGCTACTGGCTTACTCATAAAATAATTGGTTGGGAGCCTAGTTTAACTATTTCACTATCAAAACTTTTTAATGCAGGGCAATTACTCATGCATAAAATATTTGGTTGGGAGGCTGTAGTGAGTAATAATCAACAGATACCATTCTTTGGTGACGGCATTATTTGCCTGTGGTCTTTTATGATAGGTGGCAATATTTTAGGCATCATCAGCGGTTTAATCACCTACCCAATCATGCTCTTTGTTTTTGAGCGTATGCATGCACACATAGAAGCATCAGGTGGTTCGGTACATTTTTCTTCGAAAAACACTCACCATGATCGGGATTGAAGAATGAAAATCATTAGCTCAAATAAAAAAGCCTATTTTAATTATGAAATCCACGATACCTTCGAGGCCGGCATGGTCTTGAACGGTGACGAAGTGAAATCTATCAGAGCAAACTCAATCAATATCACCGACGCGTTTGCAGTTATGCAAAAGGGCGAAATGCAGCTTTTAAATTGCTACATCGCACCGTATCGCAATGCCTATTCAAAAGAAGACTACTCGCGCCGCACACGTACCCTGCTCATGCACCGCAGAGAGATTGTAAAGTTAGTAGGCGAAGTAGCAAAAAAAGGACTGACGCTCATTCCCACCAAGGTCTACTTCAACGAACGCGGCTACATCAAAATTGAGCTCGGCTTGGCCAAGCACAAAAAAATGGGTGACAAAAAAGAGGTGCTCAAAGAGCGCGATCTCAAGCGCGAAACCTTGCGCGATATTAAAATCAGACTGAAATAAAAATAAAAAACAGAGCTGCGGAGGTTTTTATGGATTGCATTGGCCAACTCATTTTAACTGAACAGACCTGTAATGATTCAATAGCCTGGGCAAGGGATATTTTGCCCATGACCATTGATGGCACGGTGTTAATTGCACGCAATCTCACGCAAGCTCGTGGCCGTCAAGGCCGTCGTTGGATTTTGGCTCAAGGCCAAATCACACACACAGTAATTTTAAAACCATTCGATGATTGCCGCTCGAAAACCTTCGAGACGCAGCTAAAAGCTGCTCCTCAGGGCGAGCGGGGTTTAAGTAAAACAGAAGTAGAACAAATAAAAGAGCTCCCTATATCCGCTCATCCTGAGGAGGATCAAAGATCCGTCTCGAAGGACATGAGCGGCTTTTCATGCACCGAACAAAGCCTTGCCGCACTCAACATGGCGTTCACGCTCGGCCTCTGGTCGCTGCTGCACAAACATGGCGCAACCATCAAGTGGCCCAATGACCTTTACCTCAATAATAAAAAACTTGGTGGTATGCTGTTTGAAAATCTATGGCATGGTGACGCGCTGACCAGCATTGTCGTTGCCTACAGTCTCAACATCAACAACAACTGCATTGGCCATGAAATTTTAGAACCTATCGCCACCAGCCTCGCTGACGCTACAGGAAAACAATTTGATTTAGGGCTTATGCAAACAGAACTATTCGCATCGCTCTCACAATTTTATGCTAGCTGGAAACGCGGCGAGTATCTTGAAATTTTTCGCCTCTGGCGCTCAGCGCAAGGTTACCTTGGCAAATCAATCAAGGTTCACAATAAAGATGGTTCACTTCTGGAAGGCATAGCACAAGATGTATTACCAAATGGTGATTTAGTTTTAGCTGTTGCGACATCAGACCGTACCGTAGTTGTTACATTTTCACAGGTTGAAGAAGTAAGTATCTAGAAACCAAAAGGGGTTAATTTATGAAATTGTATATAGTTCCTTTGATTTTATTTTTCTGTTTTGCTGGTTGCGGAATCTTTGATGGTAAACATGCTAAAGTTGAACATGGATTGCGTCATAACATACTCATAGCTGGCGAAAAAGATCAGCATATGTCTATTTCTGAAAGGATGCAGCATCACAAGGTTCCAGCGGTTAGTATTGCTGTTATTAGTAAAGATCAAATAGAATGGGCTAAAGGTTATGGCTGCATTTCTTCTGATAACCCCAAAAAAATTACTACTAATACACTATTTCAGGCAGCATCTATTAGTAAGCCAGTGACAGCACTTGGTGCTTTACTGCTTATTCAGCAAGGGAAATTATCACTTGATGACGATGTGAATAAGTATTTAAAATCCTGGAAGATCCCAGATAATAAATTTACTAAAAAAGAAAAGGTTACCTTGCGACGCTTGCTTTCTCATACGGCAGGAACAAGTGTTCATGGATTCGATGGATATCCATCTGGTAAGACAATTCCATCTGTAATAGAAATATTAGATGGCAAAAAATCTCGCGCTAATAGTGATCCTGTCAGGGTAACTAAAACTCCAGGTACAGAGCTTCGTTATTCTGGCGGGGGAATAACCATCGTACAATTGCTTATCGAAGATGTGACGGGTGAAAGATTTGATGCATGGATGAAAAGCAACATATTGGTTCCTTTTGGAATGAATGCAAGCACCTTTAGTCAGCCACTAACTCAACCATATACCAACCTTGCAGCCCATGGCCATGATTTTAAAGGTAAGCCAGTAAATGGCAAATGGCATACTTACCCTGAAATGGCAGCCGCAGGTTTATGGACAACCCCAACCGATTTGGCAAATTTTTTAGTAACTATCCTCAGAATCTTGCATGGAAAACAAACAGGACCTGTTGGCCAAGAATTGATCAAAGAAGCTCTTAAATCTCAATTTCATGACCCAAAGGATAACGCTAAAAAAGAGGGTGGCGTTGGTTTAGGTTTCTTTCTCTCTGGCTCCAAGGATAAGATGTTTTTGAGTAGGTGGCATGGTGGTAAAAATGAAGGATTTGTTGCCAAGATTGATCTGTGGCCTGGTCTTAAAAAAGGGTTAGTCATTATGACCAATGGTGATGGTGGCGATGAATTAATCAATGAAATTATTAATAGTGCGGCAGATGTCTATGATTATCCTGGACGTGAGCCCAAGATTAAAAATACGATAAGATTAGATTCTTCTATGCTGGCCAAATTTACTGGTGTTTATAGGGATGGCGAACACACGTTCACCGTGAACATGCGTGACAATAAGCTCTTTGTTCTAGATTCATATTTTCCGAGTGAAATACAATTATACCCAGAGAAAGAAGACTTTTTCTTTATGCGAGAAAAATATATGCTTTCGCTCCAATTCATGAGATCTAAAGGTGTTATTGATAGCATTATTCCTTTTAGTAAAAATGGTAAACGACTGCGAAATGACAAAGGAGACATCGTATTAAAGAAGACCAAAGAGTAAACTCGAAGATAATACGACGATTGCAGAATATATTACCGACGATATTGCTAACCACATCAATAGCAATAGCTATCTTTATCTTATTATAGATAAGCTTAAAGCTGTACACCGCTACAAAGAAAGCAAAGAAGAACCCTGCTAAAAAACAAGTATCTTTCAAAATCGGGTAGGAGGAGTTGGCTTCAACCAACTCCGACCCCCCACGCCATCGAATAAACTTAACCCGTATACGGAAGAAGTTCGAATTTAAACGATCCATTGCTAGAATTTTGGCGAATTTAAGGACTAGTACTCCTTAAATTTATACAATAATCAGGATTGCCTGTCTTGATTTCAGCCAAAAACGTAGGCTTTAACTTGGTTAATTCATATCTTTTAAAAGACATTCTTGCCCTGGAGCGAATCAAGAAATCAGACATACTTTTGAATCTTGTTAAATTGCTGGCCTTTCAAATTGGGCAGCTGGTTTCACACAATGAACTTGCCGTACAGCTGCGCATCGATGCAAAAACCGTAGCCCGCTATTTAGATCTGCTTGAAAAATCATTTGTACTGTGCAAACTTGGCGGATTTGGGAAAAACTTGAGACGGGAAGTAACGGGCAAGCATAAATTTTACTTTTACGATCTTGGGGTAAGCAATGCCGTCATTGCTTATTTTAATGAGCTGCAATTACGTAATGATGTTGGGGCATTATGGGAGAATTTTGTATTCATCGAGCGATTAAAACAAAGCTCATACAAAGGTTTTTATGGTAGTCGCTATTTTTGGAGAACATACGAAGGACAAGGGGTTGATTTTATCGAAGAGGTTGAACAACAATTAGCTGCCTTCGAGGCAAAATGGTCTTCAAGTAAACACGTGTATGCACCTGCCGCTTGGAAAACAAATTACCCTCAGGCATCTTTTGTGGTTATATCACCAGAAAATTATCTCGACTACGTGACCTAATGCACATCTGCGCATCAAATCCAAGAAGAGATGAAGTAAGAAATCAAAAGCAAGAAGGCCATCGACTCAACATCGAGGGCCTTCTTGCTTTTAAAAAATTTAAACCTGTAGCTGCGGCTGTTCAGCTCCAAGCTGCATCGCTGTTTGCTGATAAACGTTCACACAAAAATTTGCCATACGTGCGGCCAACGATGAACTCATCTCAGCACCAAAATCATCTTCATCTGAAAAATGCCGCATGATGCCGCGCACGCCTCGACTACCAGTTATCAATTTCAGATCATCGCTATCAACCTTCAAGAGTATCGCCATGGCGTCAACCGCGTCACGATACGAGCCGAGGTCATCAACCAATTTAAGCTGCTTAGCCTGGTTGCCAGTAAATATTTTACCGTTTGCCCAAGTCTTATGATTTGCCTTATCAAGACCGCGATATTGCGCAACATCAGCTACAAATTGATCATAGGTGTCATCAGCTATCTTTTGTAAAAATTCAACTTCATTTTGCTTAACATCCTTAAATGGATCTAGAGCCGTTTTGTACTCACCTGCCTGCACATGAGTGTGCGTTATTTTCCATGATTCTAATAAATGTTTCACGTTTGGCGCTCGCAAAACAGCTCCGATACTACCGACAATCGCCGACGGGTTGGCAATAATTTTGTTAGCACCGCAGACGGCGTAGTACGCTCCGGAAGCACCGCAATTTTCTATAAAAGCAATAACCGGCTTTTTAGTTTTAAAGCGGCATAGCTCTCGAAAAATTGCTTGGCTTGAACCTGGCATCCCGCCCGGGGATTCAACTTTAACAATAAGACCTTCGATCGAAGGATTTGCTTCAAAATCTTGAATCCGCTTTGTGTAAAAAACTGAATCAGTAATCGCGTCGCGCAAATACAAATACCCTACTTCAGTCTTGCCACCCACTACTTCATTGATACTACTTCTAATCCCTGCAATAAAAAATGGTAGCACCTGCAAGAAAAGCAGGAGGAAGAAAATATTTTTTAAGACCCCCAAAAAAGTCCATCCTGAGGTGAGTTTCATGCTTTTACTCCATTGTTATTGTAAATATTTCTGCTGGACTTAATGACCTAATTAATCAAAAGACGATGCGCTGTTACCGAATGGTCTTATCGCGCTTTTTTAAGTTTTTTAAGCATCACCGGCTCTGTACTCAGCGAGTCTTCTTCTACTACAGCCAGTGGATCATGTGCAATTTCTTTAAACAAGCTTTTAAGCACGCCACATTTGGTGCAGCACCACGTAGCAGGTAACGCTTCAAATGACGAAAAACGGTCGGACTCTGTAGCCCGACCGTTTTGTTGTACTATAAATCCGCAAACGGTGCACTGAAAATCAGTGAGTATCATATGCTCCTAAAGATCGAGACTAATTTTTTTTGAGGCTAAGCGGCGCATCAGGTTTACAGGATCCCGATGAACAACCGCAAGTGTCTTTGGTGAATTTGGTTTGTACACAAACTCAACAACACGATCAATTTTACCATCAAACTGTTCAAATTCAACTGAACGAGAATCCGATTTTTTACGATAATCCAAGTAACGAACCTCAGTCGAGGCAGCTACCGGCTTATTGTTTTTAATTTTATAGCGGCACGAGATGAAATACGGTGTGCCGTTGGCGCGTTTGATTGTTTTTTTGATAACGCGCATAGCTTTTTTCATAAGCTGGTTTTCTGATTTTTCATCTTTATCCGGGGTCTGCACGCTTTCGATTTGCTCGACGCCGGCCGTTTTGTCCACTGCAAACGCAGCTGGAACTATGGTCAAGATACAGGAAGTAAGAACAAGCGCTCGCAATGCCATAAGGCTGCGTAATATTGTTAAGGAAGTTTGACGTTTCACGTGTCCTCCACGAGTTTTAAAGCTCATTACAGATTTCCACAAGCGGACCAACCTAATCATCCCCTGGACCCCCACCGAGTGCTTGCTATCTGTAATCTTTTTGGGCAGTTACGTTCAATTTCAATCTTCATGAAGAGGAGTAGAATGTAGGCAAAAAGAAAAGGTTTGTCAAATCTGGCACCCGGACCACCGGTTTATTCCCCCACAGTCTTTATGTATTTCAATCGACCTACAGCCTTGTTGCGATAGATATTGAGCCATATCTTTCTGGTCTACACCAAACTCAAAAATCAGGTGCAGCCGATCCTCATGAGGCAACGTGATCAATTTTTTTGCTTGAGCTATGAGCTCATGATAAAAAGCATACCCATTATCATCTGCAAAAAGAGCTCCCTTGTCTTCCCACGCAAGTACATCTTTACCAACAAGCGCATGTGACGATTCGCTGATGTATGGCGGGTTACTAACAATGAAATCAAACGGTCGGGCCCACATGACTGAATTAAAAAGTGATCCCTCAATAAAAGAGACATTGTTCAACGCCAGCATGTTTTTATTTTCTTGAGCAAGCTCAATCGCTGCTGGATTTATATCCACGCCAACTATTTGCCAGGCTGGAAATGCAGCTGCCAAAGCTAATGCAATACAACCAGAGCCAGTGCACATATCAAGCACCACGAGGGGCTCATCACGGTATTGAGAAAATCTCTCTATCACCCAGGCAACCATCTCCTCAGTCTCTGGCCGCGGTATCAAAATTGGTGGCCGAATAGCCAAGGTGATGCCGGCAAACGGGATATCTCCTAAGATGTAAGCAAGCGGCTTACCTTGTAATCGCTGCTCTACTAATTCATCAAGCGCTTTTTGCTGATCTAATGTAAGAGGCTGCGCTTTAACAAGAAGCATAACGCGTGACAACCCTGTAATTTTTTCAAGCAATAGGCAAGCTTCGTACTGAGCCTGCTGCGTAGACCCGGCAATTGCCTCAAGTTTTTTGATTAGATTATTAATCACCGATAAGACTACCTGATGTTACGGTTACAGCAGCGACAAGCAGCTGCCAAACATTGTTAAAAGCACCTTGCAGCACCTGCAAAATTCTTTGATATTCTTCAAGCTGTCTTAGCATATCGCTAACGGCAGTTCTACACGTTGGGTCACTCAATAACCCAAGCGCTTGCGTACGAATAATATTAATTTCATTTTGTTCATGAACCATGGTAGCCACAAAAGCAAATAATGGCTCACGCTCTTTGCCAAAATAAGCTTGGATATAATTAATTAACGCATAACCGTTTTTTATATTTTTCTGTTCAAGAAGTCCCAATAATTCTTGAACCACAGGGTTATCACGCGAAATTAAAAATTTCATCATGCGATGCTGAAGCTTAACAAGTTGCTGACTAATTGGCGCTTCGTCGGTCAAAACACCATCACAAGTCAGTACAAATGCACCAGCCTCAAGAGGCTTACCGTGTTGCTCCAAAATATCTTTGAGCGAGCGGCCTTGCGATGTCCGATCACTCCCAATTTTATCTTGTCGAAAATTTGGATTGAATGCATTTTCATGCGCCAACACACGAGCCCCCACCAGTACGATACTCATCAACGCGAAATATTTCTTCATACCCTTACTCCCTTTTTGTCGATGAAAAGGACTTACCCATTAACTAGATCATGTACAAATTCGCGAGGATTAAAAAGCTTAAGCGCTTCTACATTTTCACCAAAAGCAATGTACACAACAGGAAGTTTATACTCTGCTGCAATTGCAAACACGATCCCACCCTTACCAGTTCCATCAAGTTTAGTAAGCACTACACCATCAAGCGTGGTCGCTTCATGAAAAACTTCAGCCTGACGCAACGAATTTTGCCCAAGCATGGCATCAACGCCAAGCCATACAGTCACTCGTTGGCCAACAAGTACTTTGTCCAGTACGCGGCGAATTTTTTCCAATTCTTTCATTAAGTTAACTTTGGTCTGCAAGCGACCCGCGGTATCAATAATCAAATGATCAAAGCCTTCATTAATAAACCGTTGCGATGCATCAAACATCACCGCGGCTGGATCTTGATCCGGTTTGCCCACATGCACGGCTACGCCTATGGTCTTACCCCATGCCATGAGCTGCTCGGTAGCTGCAGCGCGAAACGTGTCACCCGCCACCAAAAGTACTTTTTTGCCCGCGGCACGATACACATGAGCCAATTTGGCCACAAATGTCGTTTTACCACTCCCATTCACACCCACCATGAGTAACACGCGGGGCATAGGCTCAAGTTTTTCAGGCAATACTAAGCGCTCTATTAAAAGCTCTTCAAAAGCATGCTTTACTGTTTCTACATGATTTGTTTTCAGCTTGGCAATTTCAACACGCAACTGTTTAATCAATTCCTCCGTTGTTGCAACACCAACATCAGCACCAATAAGTACTGTTTTCAACTCCTGAAAGAATGATTCATCAAAAATTGCGCGGTTAAACAACGTACTAACCTTACTAGCAACCTGATCATAAATTTTTTTGAGCTTGTCTTTGATAAAACTAAACATGTCGGCAAAACCTTTTTGAGAAAAACGATGTGCAATACCCTGTATTTAAAAGTTTAAAGCAACCTACAAATTATGAAAGCTAAACTTCAAAATGACGGCTCTATAGGGCAATCGGTTACAAGTGAAGATTGTTTTTATTCTTCTCGTTAATTAAAAATTATCACTCAGCAACACTCTCAGGCATAAGATCAGCAATTCACAACCTGCCTGCAAAAAGTCGGTTGAAAACAAGCTTATTTATGGTAGAGTTCACCTTCTTCAGAATTCATTCTTCAAGTAGGATTACAATGCGAAATAAAAAACTCTTGGTTTATGCCTTTTTTTGCTTGGCACTAAACACCGTAAATGCTAGCGCACCTGTAGCAGGGAAAAATAGCGACAATCCAACAGTAGAAGTCGATGCCGAAGAGCCATTCAATGAAGCTGAAATTAATGCCATTGCTGCAGATGCGCAAGCTTACGCCGACCCTGCCTATGTGGCAGGCCTGCAAGCCGATGCAGCAGAATTTCAAACCCCTGATTTTATTCATAGGGTACGATATGCCCGCGAAGCCAGCTATGAAGCCCTAGATGCTTTCTATAAAAAAATACTTTATGAGCACCCAGTAAGCTTACGTGAGATGATCCCTGCCGATCGAGTACATAACCTTATTCCTCAAAATCAATTAAATTTTATACCAAATTTAAGAGTCGGGATTTTAGCTAGCGATGTTATTGGGCTAGCTTCATACACGACTCAATACGCCGTGAATCAGCGCAGTATAAGGGTATTAACAAACAATTTAGCCAAAGCATTGGCCATTGCAGCACAAGATCACCACGAACAAATAATTGCGTTTCTTGAACAAAAAGGTCCTGATCGTACCCAAGAAAATATCGAAATTATTACCGACCATCTCACTAAAACAGTGTGGCACGCCAATGAAAAACTTCCTCTGATTAGCTCATTTCTTAAATACCGCCTTGCTCATGCTGGCCTTGAATGTGTTAAAAAAAGTGTTACACCATTGCCGTTCTACATGCATGGCAAAACAACGCCTGGCCAAGCTGTTGACGCAAGCGTTGCGCACATAATACCAATCACCAGCATTATTCCAACAACGCTGATTGACGGATTAATCCATCGCGAATTTCGTACTACATTTATGCTTTCAGCATCTGAGAGTGCTCTTGAATTGGCGAAACAGTATGAACAAGTTGGCACCATAGATGAAAACCTGTTATTCATTGCGGCAAAAGAAATGGCCATTAGCATGCTCTTTTTTCACTACAGCTTTAAGCCATTAGTGAAGAAAATTTTAATCGATGCTCTTCTTACAGAAAAAAATCACCTCCTAGCAACATTAAATCATTATCAAGAGACTCAAAAAAATTTAACGTTGCCAGAAGATGTTCGCCAAGCAGAAGAAAAAGAATGCCTTGAGGCTCTCACTTTACTGTTTAATAAGGCACTACAAGAACATCATCACACGTTTGTAAAAAATATGAGATCTTCAGAAAATTCATACAACACACTTGTCAATGGGATTATCCTCGCACCAGTCGCTTATAAAATAATATCTACGGGCTGGGCAGCTTACAAAGCCATAACCGCAAATAACTAACCAATGAAAGAGCTTACAATGATGAAACGTATTTTAATTGCAGTAATTTCTCTGAGCATGGCGGATCTATGCCCCATGGATTCGTGGATGCAAAATTTGGCACAAAACACCAATCCTGAAGATATTCAAAGAGCCTTGGGTAGAATCGGTCAATGGGACGAAGCTCTTAGGGTAGAACACCGAGAACCACTTACCCGCGGCATTGAAGCTGCCAACGCTACTCAACTTGCTGCAATTCGAAATCTTGAAGCTGGACGCATTGGCCAGAGACAATACGATTTAATCATTGAGCAAGAACGAGATAAACGAGTAGCGCTTCAGGCTGACCTTGCTCAACAACAACGGCAAGAAGCCCGCTCCGCAGAGCTTGTGGGAAATGTCTTCGGTGTAATGACAGACGGCGTTAAAGAATACATGCATGAAGAAAATACTCGCAAGACAAAAATCGTTACGGCCGCAGCTACCGCAGCCGCCGGTCAAAAAGAAGCAAATAAAGGGCTCTTAGCTATCGCACAACACAACACATCTCAAGAAGTTTTATTACGCACGGGACTAACTATCGTTGGTGTAGGCGCTGGCCTCGTGGTAGCTTATTATGGAACAAAATTTGCTTGTGAGTACGCTCAACAATTTATTGGTATGCCAGAATTGGTCCGAGAATCCTCTGACAAGGGAATGTGGGAAAAACTCGCAAACTTATTTGGAAGCGGCCCTAAAGAAACATTTAGCACAATTGTTTTACCTGCTGATATTAAAGCATCGGTAGAACGAGTAGCTGCATCTACAAAAATTATTGCTCAACACAATAGAGAAGTAGCTAAAGAAGAAAGAATCCCACATCGTGGCGTTCTACTCTATGGCCCACCTGGCACCGGTAAAACAATGATCGCTAAAGCAATTGCGCGAGAAAGCAAGACAAGCTACGCCATTATGTCCGGTTCTGATTTCTCGCAGTTTAAAGAAGGCGAAGATGTTCATCAGCTACACATGGCTTTTGATCGCGCAGAAAAAGGCAACGGCGATTTCATATTCTTTTTTGACGAAGTAGACGGCTTTTTACTAAAACGTGAAATGCTTGATGCCCGCGGCCGCAAGCTATTGCTTGCATTCTTGGCTCGTACAGGCGCAAAAACAAACGTCAAAATTTTTATTGCTACTAACCGCCCACAAGATCTTGATACTGCCGTGCTGAGCCGTATGTCTGAGCATATCCATGTGGGTCTACCTAAGCTTGAAGAACGCATTACGCTCTTAAATCAATACCTTAATATGTATTACGGCATTGATAACACAACAGGTGCTACTATCGCGCCAGAAATCGACAGAACCAGCCTAATCCCTCTGGCTAAGCGCTTGGAAAGATTCTCTGGCCGCGACATTGAAGATATTGTTGGATTGGTACAAGATCAGCTGCTACTCAGCCAACAAAAGATAATTACTCTCGATATCGTCAACGCAGCAGCTAATGAGAAAATGCAACAGAAAAAAGGCGTCCACTCATACAAAGAAGATGAGTTTTCAGACTTACCTGTAACAGCAACGCCTCATGTAGCCGTCGCTGTTTAAATTTTCACAAAGAACCATTTAATAAAGGCCGCTATCGAATTGATAGCGGCCTTTTCTTTTGACGCAGGCAGGAACTGCCGCTCGAAACCTTTCGAGACGCAGCTAGAAGCTGCTCCTCCCGACCCTCGCCAAGGCTATGATGGACAGGCAGGGCGAGCGGAAGATGGGCAGTTTATCCTGAGCTTGTCGAAGGGTCCTGGATGGCAGAACTGTTGATTCAATAGTCTCTTTCAAGAATTGATTTCTACAATAATTCTAGACCTTCAAGCCACCACCCAATTCGAAAAAAACCACCCCAAGCCTCGCCACTGATAGTTTCAAGCAGAAACATTAATCCCTCACTCATAACCCCTTGCCTGAGGGTAGACCGGGGCGGTTGAGAATTACTTAGCCCATGGTACAGTGGTTTGGGTTCTTAATTTTAATGGGGGGACTATGGGAAATAAATTTTTTGGGCTTTATGCCCTTCTTTTTCTAACCATACACGCTGCACATGCCAGCGCACCCGTTACCATGCCTGGCGCAGAAGTGGGGGCAGCAAAAGCTGGCTACACACTCTCTCCAGAGCTTGAAAAGCTTATCGAAAAATACCAAGACCCTGCCTACCTTGAAGAGCTCACACATAACGTGGCAAAATTTGAACATCCAGACTTTCTGCACAAAATTTTGCATGCTCGCGAGACCGGCCTTGAATTAATAGATACTTTAAATAAAAAAATCTTATATGAGTTTCCATCATTTATACGCGCTCCAAATGGCAAAGCCGTTGGAATTTTTGCATGCGACCTTATTACCCTTGGCACACATACCGCACAATACCTCTTAGACAAAAGCAGTATTCAGGCATTAAATGGTAGCCTTGCTCATGCGTTTACCAAGGCAATCCTAGAAGATGATGAACAAATGGCATTGCTTCTCGAGCAAAGAAACACCGAAGCCGTTATCGCACAGCTCATACAAACGGTATGGGAAAGCAAAGTAAGTATATCGCTACTTGGCACCTACCTTACCCGCCGTCTTGTGCATGCCGGGCTTGTGTATGCTAAAAAAGAAGTAACCCCACCGCCATTTTATATTCATGGCAAAACAACTCAGGGCCAAGCTGCCGATCAAGATCTGGCGCGAATTACGCCAATCACAACCATCTTTCCTGAGGGAACTATCGAGGCGATGTTTGATCACACAATTAATGATAATTCTGAAGAGATAAGAAACAGCCTAGGGTTTAATATTGCCTCGCAATATCTTATTGAAGGCGCAAAGCAGCTTGAATGGATCGGCTCCATAGATGAAGGCGCGCTGTTTATAGTGGCAAAAGAAATGGCCACAAGCATGCTTTTTTTTCATTACGACCTTAAAAATTCTATTCACGGCATGTTACGGCTTGCTCTCTGTATGCAAACAGAAGCGCTACACAATTTATTGATGCGCTACCGTGAAGCACAAAAAAACTTAACGCTATCAGAAGAAGGCCGCGCAGCAGAAAAAAAACAATGCGCTAAAGCTCTTGAATTGTTTTTCAATACCGCCCTGCAGCAACGCCAGCAAGACCTACTTATTAATCAACGCTTTGCACAACGCAGGTACAATACAATTACTAATGCGCTCTTACTCACACCAGCGCTCTACAAAATCGTATCACTCGGATGGAAATTATTAAAAGCAGTTTACGCGACTCAAAAGAGCGCAACAGTCAGTACATAAAGGGTTTTAAGATGAAGAGAATTTTAATTATAGTTTTTATGCTTACCATGGCAGACCTATGCGCCATGCGACAAACAATGAATATCGGCGGGCAAGCCATCGATGTTCAAGATCTACAGCGCACGCTTACAGAAGCACAGCGCAACGGCCAAGAAGCATTTCAAGGCCAGCTTCGAAATATTAATTTTGATATTTCAGCATTTGAAGAACAACAAGCACAACTTGCTATCAATTTAGCAACAAAGCGCATCACCCAAGCAGAATATGATGTCCGCATAAAGCAGCTTGATCGTCGCCTTGAAGCTCGCCAAAAAGATATTGAAGCGCTCAATAAACAATCAGAGAAAATATCAGAAGTCATGACCAGTATCGTTAGCCAAGGGGCTACCCTTCTAATCGATACCATGAAAGACGAAAGCACACGTAAAACGCATATCGCCGTAGCCGCCGCTAGCGCTGCAGCAGGGCAAGAAGTAAAAAATCGTGGCGACCTAGAACAACTACAGCTAAAAAACGCTCAGGATCTGACGCTCATGCGACAAAAAATACAGGCCCTTACATCCCCTGAATTCATGTACCGCACAGGTGGCACCGTTGCAGCTGCTGGAGCTGGCTTGATCATCACCTATTACGGCGCAAAATTTGGTAGCGAATACGCGCAACGCTTTATTGGCATGCCAACATTAGTACGTGAATCATCAGAAAAAAGCATGTGGGCGTCTCTGATGAGCTTAGTTACTGGCGCAGCTAAAGAAACATTTGGCAATATCGTACTTCCTGCGGCTATCAAAGCATCGGTAGAACGTGTATCAGCATCTACAAAAACCATAGCTCAACACAATGCAAAATCCCCAAAAGACAAGCAAATCCCACATCGCGGCGTGCTTCTTTATGGACCTCCTGGCACCGGTAAAACAATGATCGCCAAAGCAATTGCTCGCGATAGCCGTATTCCTTACGCCATTATGTCCGGTTCAGATTTTGCTCAGTTTGAAGAAGGCGAAGATGTTCACCAATTTAACTTACTTATGGATTGGGCAGAGCTACGCGGCGCTATAATCTTTTTTGACGAAGTAGATGGTTTTTTACTCAAACGCGAACTACTTGATCAACGCGGACGCAAATTATTACTCGGCTTCTTGGCCCGTACCGGTGGTAAATCAAATGTTAAAATTTTCATCGCGACTAACCGACCTAAGGATCTTGATACTGCCGTGCTTAGCCGCATGTCTGAACGTATCAAAGTGGGCCTGCCAGACCTTGAAGCACGTATTACATTGCTACAACAATACCTTTACATGTACTACGGTCCAGGCAATACAACCGGCATCAGCATCTCACCAGAGATTAATGACACAAGCTTAAAAGCCCTTGCAATGCGTCTTGATAAATTTTCTGGCCGCGAAATTGAAGACATCGCCGGCTTGGTACAAGATCAGCTAGTAAGTAGTAAGCAAGTAATTGTTACGCTCGCTATTATTAATGCTGCGGCTGATGAAAAGATCAAACAAAGCAGAGACGTTGATGCATATCAAGAAGATGGGTTTTCAGATTCATTTGATCCACTAAAAGCAACCCATGGCGTACTGAATAACCCTGCCATCGACGGTTAATCTCACGCTTCATTTTTTAACCCCGAAAACGCCGCCATCCTAAGAGATAGCGGCGTTTTTTTTGGCGTTGCAGTTTGCCCTCGAGCATAGTAGCCTAAAAACGATGCCAACAGGAAATCATTAGGGAAAGGTTAGTCATGAAAATGCAAGTGCTCACGTATGGTATCTTTCTATTATTATTACAATGCAATACAGCCCAAAGTAAATTAGGCAAAATTCCAGAATTTACCATAGAGCCAGAGCTTTATTCAAAACCACTTTTTCGATCACAAGATATCACAACAACCGGACATTCCACAAAAATTACTCTTATCATAGAAGAAACATCTTCTCCTGAAAATGAGGCTTTATTTAGTGAAGAATTTGAAGAAAACGGAATTGACAATACCGCAATCACCGTGATCAATATCAGTCAAAGACCGACAAAAATAGGTTTCAATTTCTCATCAGAAAATCAGTACAGAGTTTCTACGCTAGCACTCTTTGCGACCTACAAGAAGTACCAAACCGTTGGCACAATGATTGATGAAATGTTTAACCCGCTTGAAGCATTTATCAGTAAAACATTTGATCAGGTTGCGGGCATTGTTGGCACCGGTGAAATCTCTTATGAAGAATCTGGTTTGATACTTGAAAATGTTGCATCAAATCTTCTCGGCCTAAATTCATTAGACGCTGAAACAGCTGAAATAATGTACGATGAAGATGCAAGCGAATACGCAGAAGAACCTTTCAGCAAAACCACCGCCATAAATCTAAATTCTTTTCTAACAACCGCCGCCGGCACAACTATGATGACCGTATTTAATCTGTATCATCTTGTGCTTTATGAGCTTGCAAGCAAGAAAGCTACTACCTCAGACACGCTAGACTTAGCTAATTTAACCGAAATTTTTATAAATCTTGAAGCTGGTTTTATGGCTGCAATAGAAGCCAACCTCCCCAAAACTGAAGAACCAACAACCATCCAACAGATTAGAGAGGTATGCTTTGGAGCTCTGGCTGCCGGGCGTGATTTTTTACATGCACAGCGGCACGAACTTTGGAATAATACACTCACGGCTGCCACCAATATTGCAGCCGGGGTTGAAAGACCAGTTGAAAATTTGGCGCTATTTGATTTTATCAACGAACCGAGCCAAATCATTATAACTCTCTAGTTTTTCTTATTTAAAGAATCAGATTTTCATATAAGAAGCCCTACAAGTTTTCACTTATGGGGCTTCTTAATTTTTAACTAACACACCAAAATTACGCCAATCCCCCTAGCCAAGCATAATCAGACAGAGGCGCGCCTCCTTGAAAAAACAGGGGGAAATTAAACATTTTTTCATTTTTATCGCTAAAAAAAACACCCACTGCCTATCTTTTAAAAGTTGGTATCCTTTTTGCAAAAACCTTCTATTGAAAAATATTGACAAACTCATGAATAAGATTAATTTTATATTAGAATTATTTAAAATTACTACCGAAATCAAGCGGGTGAAGCCGCGATCACCAAAAAACGATTCTTATGGGGACTTGGAGGTTATCCCAGACATGTTACCGGTTAACGCCGGTAACATGTTCGCGAGAAAACTTACATGGCTGCTCCTGCTTGCCCTTTTTTCATCACTATCCGCCGCCGTTACTTTCGATGCGGTAGATCTGAAAAAACAAGCAGAATTTAATGGTTTAGGCTATAAAACAGCCAACCTCATAGTGCTGCAATCACTCGCTAGCAAAATCAACCAATCCATGACGCCTGATTATGTCACCGTGCCTGCTTTTGTTGGCATCAGCAACATAACCATGCATCACTACCTCAAAACAATCAATTTTGACCTCGCTGCCACTTGGAATACAATTCTTAGGAATACTGCTGGCCCACATCAGCGTAAAAAAATGCTCAAACGCAAACAGCTCAACACTAAATTTAGAATAGCGCTCGAAACACTCCAAGAAAGCATTACTAATCTTTTTGTTAATCAATCACTTCTTAGCTTCAAGCCCCTTCATGATTTTTTACACACCGCCAAACAGAGCGACTGGTCACTTATGGTACGTAGTACCGGCAAAGAAGACTCTGAGACACTGGCCAACGCTGGTGGCAACGTAAGTGTCGCCAATGTTCCCGCCACAGATTCTCATATTATGCATGCCATCGGTGAAGTATTGGCCTCATATGTCAGCGTTAAATCAATGCAACAACGACTACAAGCTGGCGACAACACTGTATTTGAAATTCCTTTTCTTCCCGTGCTTATTCAACGCATGATCGGCGAACCGATAGGCGGCACAAAACTGGCTACCTCAATTCCTACTGGCTGCGTACTCTATACCACCGAATCTGAGGGCTTTACGCCCGGCATAGCACTTGTGCAATCAACGTTTGGCCACAACGAAGGCGTTGTACAAAGCTCTATGCCTATCGATACATTTTACCTGAGCAAAAACATCACGTACGCAAGTATTAAAAACAAAACTAAGCGGCTTATCCCTGCGCTCGAAATACTGCGCTATACCCTCGCCGAACAAGCAAACCCAGCTACAATTGCAAGCAATCCAAGCCTTGAACCCCACGCGTTACAATCGCTTTATGTCATCGCTCAGGAAGTAGAAAAATTTTATGGCAAACCCATGGATCTTGAGCTAGTAGTCATGCCGCACCAAAAGACTATTTATCTCGTGCAAGCCCGCCCCATTGTTATGCCACAAATCAAAGCCACGCCACGATTCCTTAAAGATCTCAACGCATTCAAAGTATCGCAACGCATCCCGTGTACTATCATTAATAGTAATCGAGGTATGTTACTCGAAAAAGTATCCGCCCATCAGCTCATCATGGCAAAAACACTCGAAAAAGCGCTTACGGAATTCAATAATTTACGCGAAGAAAAAGAAGATATTTTAGCAATTGCCGTTGATGAAGAAGCAGAAACCACTTCTCATGCCGCTGCAGTATTTCGCGGCGAAGGTAAAGTAATAATACGATTAGCAAACGGATTTGAAAAACTAGCGGCGCTTATGACACAACCACAAGCAACAATTGCAATCAGTACACAGCAAGGCGTGATTATCGACTTAACTGATCAATCACTGCTAACACCCGCACAAATTGTATCAGGACTAACAAGTCACCCTGCAAATATCCCCCTCAGCATTACCAACGGAAGCAATCTGTGGCCGTATTTCACATTGCCAAGCCTTAAAGCAAAGCGCAAGGTAGCAACAATTTTGCAAGAGCTTAAAAAAGCTCCTCAAAACAGCACCTTGCTCAATGAGCTCTGCGCTGCAGTCAATCAACCTGACCCTCTTATCGTAAGCAAGCAACTACAGAGCGCAACTAAAACAATAGCGGCGACCCTGAACAAAAAACGTGGCGCACTGCAACGTTTTGTACTGAACGTCACCCAAGAAATTAAACATGCTGCGAATAAAGAACTTGTTGCATTTCATCTACGCATGCTCGAGCTTGCTCTCACACAAAAAAATACTCCTGCGTATGCAGATACTTACTCACATGAAAGCCTGCACATATACAGCACATCTGCCAGTAATTTCCTTAACCATGTCATTGAACCAGCACTTGCAGCAGGCGAAATTTCAACCACACTCATACAAGACGCTACAATCTTAAATCTTGCACAGACCGGCTATAATCGCTGCCTTACCCCCGCAGTACGACAAGCATGGTTTCACTTTCTTGACTTGCATGCACTCTATAAACTTGCTCCACAACATGCTCGCATTGCTAAGCTACTAACACGGCTAGAAGAAGATGATTTACTGGCTGGTTGGATTAATACCTCCATCGTACAAATCATGCAACGCCTCCCGGCAAAAAATAGCATTTCATATCAAGCGGCGGCTGATGCTTTAGCGCACGAGTTTGAAAGCGCTCAAAAACAACTCATTACTATCAACCAAGCACTTCAAGCTATTATGAATATGCAAATAAACGATTGGGAAGATGCTAAAAAATTTGAGGCTCTTTTTGCTCGGCTTACCAAAGAAGTTATTAACACATACAATACGCCAGCATTTGATGATTTGCTCGACCTATGCGAACAATCATCAAACAATGCACTCAAGCTCGCCATAATCACAGCGCTTAAAAAAATTACTGACCGCTACGATCTTTTCATTAAAGCAATTAAAGGAAGCACTCAGTACACAGACAAAAAAACCAAGATCAGACATTTTCATCTCATGCTAGAAGGTTACGTTCAACTTCTTGAAAAAGTATGTGACAACAACGTACTCATGGCAGCACTCAAAGAACGGCTCAATGATTATGATGAAGAAAACGAAGATGAACTTGTAATATCAGAGCACTTTAATGTAAACATCATCATCCAACAAAATGAAATTAACAGTTCAAACTCATTCTCTCGTCGTAAATTTTTCGATTACATTGAATCACTCGAAGATCTTTTTACCACTACCCACCAACTACTTCTCAGTGAAATCAGTAGAAAAATTGTAGCCTGGGATATCACAAAAGCCATCGATATGCCTGAAGTAGTAAGCGCAGTACAAGAAGTACTTGAACTCGATGATCAACTCACCGGCATCAGCTTTGAAGGCTCTAACGTTATCTTTACCTACAACCGCAAGCTTCGCGCACACAGCATCCAAATAGAAGTTTGCTACGACTGTATTAATAAAAGAGTAGTCCTGAGCTACCATTTTTATGGCTTCAATGAATTTTTACGTTGGAATCTAATCAAGGATTATATTGCGATCATTTCTCCAAAACTGAATCTTACAGTCGAACGTGTTGTTTCTCGTGACTATGGACTATCGATTTACTGGCATGTGCCAACGACAGAAGCAGTGCATACACTTAACGATTTCTTAGAAGACGTAATCGATATCACGTTTGAGCTTTCAATCGAAAATAGAAAAGCTATCTTTACTCACCTTGAAGACACGCTCGAAAATTTATATAAAAAATGCCTACAACTCTATAAGTCGCCAGAAGCACTACTCAAAGCACTGACCGCTACTACTTTAAAAACCAGCTTTAACTTGCTTACACTACCAGCACTTAATCAAATAGCACAGCAGCAACCGCAAGCGGCGATAGAAATTTTTCAACAAGGGATAAAAACTGCAACTCAAATCGTAGAAAGCACCAACCATGATAATCTGGTTACTGCACATTACATCCTCGCTGAAATTACCAGCGCGGCCAACGAGCTAAACCATGACTCAACTAAACATAAAATCACGCTGCCAAAACGTACCCGTTTAGCCAACTACAAAACGTATCATAAAGTAGTAAGTAGTCTTTTAGAAAAAGTAGAATTACTTGTTGATGAAATTTAAATCATTGTCAAGGTGCTTAGAATCGATGAAAAACTTTAAAAACCATTCTTTTCATTGATTTTAAGCAATTTTCATGCTATAATTCTCTGTCTATCAGCAACACATCATACGATCCTACATATTGGAAAATCGTTACTATGAAAAAAAAATTATTACACTATTTTGCTTTTTTTATCACTTCTTTATCAATCACTCATCTACAGGCAGAATCGCTTGAACCAATAGTTATCGAAGATTATTTTGGTGAAACAAAATATACTGTTACCATATTTGATCTTGCTCCTTACATTGATAAACACATCGAAAACAATCTGCCCGAAAAAGAAAAACTCACAACAGTGTTTTCACTTCTTGGCCTAGAAACAAAGAAGGTGAAAAAATCAGGGCACCAAGTTGATAGATTTTTAAAAGCAAGAAAAGACACATCTAAGCTTTTAGAAAAAGACAGCACCAACGGGACAATTATTTTTGCCACTTCACCTGATGAGCGAGTCGCTAAAACGATACAGTTCATGCAAAGCCTAGAATCCGGCAATAATACAACACCGTACGAAGTGCACCTTATGCTTCGAGGAGGCGAAAAAAAAAATTCCGACAAATACACAATTTCTAATCAAGCACTACATACGGTTCCTACATTGATAGAAAAAGGCCAAGAAGAACCAACACATCACCGACACAATCTATTTGATATGCTCAGCACTCAACTTGATCAACATTTAGAGCATTTTGGTATTTGGCAAGAAATTTGCCATGAAGCAAAGAATTTTGTTAAAGAAGCCCATCAAGAAATAAGCATGTTTACTGCAATTTCCTGTGACTGCGGATACAACATTCTAGGTGCAATGCAATACACATTTAATAAAAAAGATAGCTGTTATCATCGAGCTTTCAAACCATTTACAAAAACACACATTAAATACCTGAGTAACACAAAAACTCAAAGAGTCTTACGATATGCCATTTACGACTTAGTAAAAGATGCTTCAGAGGATAAAAAAACTCCCTCAGCAAAAACACTAGCTAAATTTTTATCTAAACTTAGCGACGAAGAGACAAAAGAGATCAATGCAACTATGATGGTAATTGAAGATTTTTATAATTCTTATTGCTAAGACCTTCAATACTTTTTACTCTTCGCCAAGCACATTAAAAGAAAACCCCAGCTTTAAAAAGCTGGGGTTTTCTTTTAATGTAAATAAAATGGGGCAAAATTATCCCCTTTTATTTATTACAAAACTTTAATTCCCAATTCTCGCAGCTGCTTGCCATCAACCTCTGACGGCGTCTCCATCATCAAGCAGGAGCCTTTTTGCGTCTTAGGAAACGCGATAACATCGCGAATCGACTCAGTACCGCCCAGGATCATAACCAAACGATCAACACCAAAAGCAATACCACCTTCTGGTGGATAGCCAAATTGTTGCGCTTCGAGCAAGAAGCCAAATTTATTTTTCGCATCTTCTTTTGAAAGCCCGAGCAAGTCAAATACCGCTGACTGGGTTTGTGCATCATGGATACGGATAGAACCACCACCAAGCTCTTCGCCATTACATACTAAATCGTATGCCCGAGCCTTGATTTCTTTGGTTGGTACATCTCTCCAACCTTCATTAGGCGAAGTAAACGGGTGATGCTTTGCATCCCAACGTTGTTCTTCTTTATTCCATTCAAACATAGGGAATTCAGTAACCCAAAACATCTTGTAGCAATTGCGATCAATGAGCTGCAAGGCCTTGCCAAACTCAACACGCAATTTACCCAAAATATCCCACGCATCATCATATTCACCGGCGATAACAAAGAGGGTATCTTTAACCGTCAAATCGGTAATTACTTTTTGCATATCATCAAAGAACGTAGCTGGTAAAAATTTAGCTAGTGGCCCGGTTGCCGTTTTATCTTCGTTAAAACGAATGTAAATAAGCCCCTTGGCCTTGAATTCTTTAGTTACACGATCAACCCAATGATCCAGCTCTGATCGGCTAAACGCTTTATTTTTAACACACAGCGCACCAACACTGCCACCAGCAATAATAATTTCTTTCAAGAAATCTGCGGGCACCGTAGCAAACACACTCGTTACATTATTAATTTCTAAATCAAAGCGCATGTCCGGCTTGTCTGACCCAAAGCGGCGAAACATTTCATCGTACGAAAAGCGGCTGAACGGCAACGGCAATTCAATATTCAAAAATTGCTTCCAAAGGCGCTTCATCAAGCCTTCGCAGACTGCATAAATATCTTCTTCGTTGATAAATGACATTTCAATATCAAGCTGAGTAAATTCAGGCTGACGATTTGAACGCAAATCTTCATCGCGAAAACAACGCGCAATCTGAAAATAGCGTTCCATACCTGCAACCATTAAAAGCTGTTTATAAATTTGCGGGGATTGAGGCAACGCGTAAAACGTGCCTTTGTTCATACGTGATGGCACCAAAAAATCTCGTGCACCTTCAGGCGTGCTCTTAGAAAGATTTGGTGTTTCGATTTCATAAAACGATTGCCCGTTCATATAATCACGCATAGCAAACAAAAGCTCATGACGCAATTTGATAAGACGATGCATTGCAGGACGGCGCAAATCAAGGTAGCGATATTTAAGCCGTAACTCTTCGCCCACTTTTTCTGCTTCTTCTAATTGAAATGGTAACGGTTCTGATTTAGCACAAAGCTCAAGCTCATTTATCTTGATTTCAAACCGGCCGGTTGGCATTTTGTCATTGATAGCAGAATCATCGCGATTAACGAGAGTGCCTTTGGCTATGACAACATATTCAAGACGCAAATCTTGAGCTGTAGAAATCACTGAGGCTTCAAAATGAGGATCGAAAACAAGCTGCACATTACCCGTGCGATCTCGTAGATTGATAAATATCACGCCGCCATGATCGCGCCGTCTATCGACCCATCCAGCAACACAAACCGTGCTGCCAACTAGTTCTTGTTTAACTTCTCCACACCACGTTGATCTACGTAGTTTTGCCATGAAACACGCCCTTACTGATTTAAAAACAACCTCTCAATTGAACGTTCTAGAGAGAGAAAGTCTACCAGGTTCTATAAAAAAAGCAGCCCTCCTCTATGAGGAGGGCTGCAACAAACTCAAAACAATATTTATCTTTTTCGAATGTCAGAATCCAGAGCTAATCTATAACTTAAGATTTTATAGTCGGCGCAAATTCTTTAAGTTTTCGCTCCAGGCCTAAACCAATGAACTTTCAATTGCGCTATTCTATCTAAGTAGGAGTATTTTCCGATTGGCTTAAGCAATAATTGCAAAAAAATATCCCAATCCCCAGCAAGGAAAAACCCGCGGTAAGGGTTCAGAAGGTCGAAAAATCTTGATATTTTGGTGTATGATTCATTTAGCTACTTGAATATCAGCTTAAATAAGCTCTTAATTTATTTGACCAAACAAGTATAAATTTATTTACGAACCAGAAAATCTTCTCGAGTTATTTCATAGAGAGCGGTTTCAATATCTCGATTTTTGGAATTATTAAAAATTTTAAGCAGCTTCATTCCTAATCGCAGCGCAAGCCAACGAGCCGCTTTATGGTCTGCAGGAGTATTAGCTCGCAATGCAGATAATTGAAGATTTTCAAATGCATACCGAATAAGAGCCTTACAAGCCTCGGAAGCATAACCCCTCGCTTCGTACTGATAATGAATAATTATACCTAAATCCCAACATTCTTCTTCCGCAAAAACGCCCCGCATTATGCCACAATCACCAATCTGCTTACCGGTAACTTTTTCGATAATAGCTAAGCGACCAATGCCATAGTTGTTGCAATTATCTATGCTTTTTGTAATCCATTCTTTTACCTGCTCTTTAGTGTAAGGCTTTGGCCAAAAACGCATTGTCATTGGATCTGCTAACAAAGAATAAATTCCATCAATATTTTTTTCTTCATAATCAATCTTTTCATAGAAACACAGGAACAACCGCTCTGTTTCTAACAGTTTTTTCATATTTTAGTTCCTTTTATTTCTACTCAATACTTTTTAAAAACAAAAGTTCTTTTAAAATACTACAAGCTTCAGAATCATTTCTTATTGCTATCACCTTTACATGAGGGTATTTTTTTTGCGCAAGCGTCCACAACGGCTGCATTAGCGAAGTATCAAACTGCCACATATATTTTATAAGCCGCCACGGCACTCCATCAATACATCCATCAGGCCTATCGTTTTGCATAGGAAGCAGAGAGCGTTTAATCATACGCCATAAACATAATAATCTTGGAAAATTAAAGTAAATTACCAAATCAGCTCTGGCAAACCGCTCCATAAATGATGATTTAATTGCACACCCTTCAATAATCCAAGACGGCTGATCAATAAGCGCTTGATGAATAACCAGCCATTCAGGAACAGTATATTTTTGCCAATTTGGCTTCCAGTAATACCGGTCAATGTGATAACAAGCTATTTGTAGTGAATGTGAAATTTTACGAGCAAAGGTTGACTTGCCTGCACCAGGTAAACCGACAATCATAATCCGTTGAGGCGGCATAAAAATCCTTTTTCAAATCAAAAAAGCTCCTTCTTAAGAGAAGGAGTATAATGACGCTAAAAAAAAGGATCAAGTTTTTACTCAATCCTTTTTTAGAAATAAAAAATAGGCATAAAAAAAGTCCCTCGATTTCTCGAGGGACTTTAATCCTGGCAGTACTTATTTTCCCAGACCGTCGCCAGCCAAGTATCTTCAGCGTTGCGGACTTTACTGCTGTATTCGAAATGGGAACAGGTGTTTCCCCGCAACTATTGCCA
>CAMATL010000008.1 GCA_945861145.1 candidate division TM6 bacterium GW2011_GWF2_37_49
GAATCTACTCCTCTCTTTTCCAATTTGATCAAAAAAAACAAACCGGTTATCCTAGATTGCTAGAGGTCTCATACAAACAAATAACACGATGCGTGGAGCTACAATGATCGATTTAAATCTTTTACGCGAACATGAAGCGCAAATTAAAGATCTTATTCTGCGCAAAGAACCATCTTTCAATGTTGATGGCCTTCTTAAACTCGATCATGAAGCTCGATCGGTGCGTGTTGAAGTAGAAGCAATAAGAAAAGAAAAAAATGATCTTGCTGCAATGGGCGCCAAAGGTGTAACGCCTGAGCTACGTGAAAAAGCGCAAGAGCTTGGCAGAGCACTCAAGGAAAAAGAAGAGCTTTTAAAAAAAGTAGATGACGAGCTCAAAGCATTGTGGCTTTCCTGCCCTAATCTGCCCAGTGCTGATCTTCCCCTTGGCAACAAAGAAGCCAATAAACCGGTCCGTTTCCATGGTGAAAAACAGCCCTTTTCATTCCAACCAAAACATCACCTTGATCTCAACCATAAAGTAAAATGGTTTGATCTTGAAACAGCCACGGAGCTCTCAGGAACACAATTTGTGTTATACCTTGAACAGGGCGCTAAAATGATCTACGCACTCACTCGCATGATGCTGCGTAACAATGCAAAACACGGCTTTACACCGGTAATTCCACCAACACTCGTACATGAAAAAATTCTTTATAATTCAGGCAATCTCCCTAAATTTGCTGGCGATTTTTACAGCCTCCCAAATGACGGGCTCTGCTTGATCCCAACGGCAGAAGTTAGCTTAACAAGCATTCACGCCAACCAAATTTTGGCAGCAGAACAGCTACCAATACGCTACACAGCATGGACAAGCTGCTTTAGACGCGAAGCTGGTGGCTACGGCGCCAACGATCGCGGGCTTATCCGCATTCACCAATTCGAAAAAGTTGAATTATACGCAATTACCCAACCAGAAGAATCAGTCAACGAGCTTGAACGGATGGTTGCATGCGCAGAAGTATTATTAAAAGAACTGGGCCTGCACTACCGCGTTAGTTTGCTTGCCGCTCAAGATTGTTCATTCTCATCTGCTAGAACATATGATCTTGAAGTTTGGATGCCTGGACAAAATTCTTTTTATGAAATTTCATCCTGTAGTAATTGCACAGATTTTCAAGCACGCCGCGCAGGCATTCGCTATCGCAAAACCGTTGACAGCAAGCCAACCCTTGCTCATACACTAAATGCTTCATCGCTTGCCCTGCCTCGACTTATGGTTGCCCTCATGGAAACATACCAGCAAGAAGATGGCACGATCAAGCTCCCTGCAGTGCTACAAAAAGAAATGGATGCCCTCTGGTAACTAGGGTAGTTTATCCTGAGCCCCGAGCTTGACGAGAAGTCGAAGGAGGGTTGAAAAAGGAGCTTAGTAGATGATCACAGAAGAAATTCGTCAGAAAATTAAACGTATCAAAATCCAAACCGGACGCGTTATGCATACCACGCTATCGGGTGATTATGCTTCGGCATTTAAGGGTTCTGGGCTTGAGTTTGACCAGCTGCGCGAGTATCAGATAGGCGACGACGTTCGCAATCTTGACTGGAACAGCTCAGCAAAGATGAATCGCCTCATGGTTAAGCAATTTATTGAAGAACGAGACCGCACTATTATCTTGTGTGTCGATGTGTCTGCCTCGTCAATTTACGGCTCTGCCGGCCTGCTACGCAGCGAGCTTATTGCTCAAGTAGGAGCTGCACTGGCTTTCATAGCCCAGCATCATAAAGACAAGGTTGGCGCGTTGTTTTTTTCTGATGTAGTTGAAGAGTGGATCCCTCCTAAACGCAGCTCGCTACAAACCGGCATGATCATAGAAAAAATGTTTGGTCTCAAGCCGCGGCGTAAACAGACCAATCCAGAGACAGCGTTACGCTTTCTTATTGATCTTAGAAAAAAAAATACCATTCTATTTTTTCTTTCAGATTGGTTTTTTGACTCACCGGTTTATGAAAAATTGCTCAAAGTCGCGGCTGTTGAATATGATCTGGTAGCACTTCGCTTTCTTGATGACCGCGAGCAAAAATTTATTGATATCGGCCTTTTGGAAATAGAAGACCCTGAGACCGGCAAGCGCTTTACTATCGATACAGCCGCAAAAAACAGTACGGGACAAACTATTCAAACTGTGCTTGAAGGCAGGCTCATCCAGCAAAAACGCCTGTTTGATAAGTATAAAATTGATTATGTTGATATTCCTTTGCGTGAAGACTTTTTTGGGCACTTAGCTAAATATTTTCATGCACGAACCAAACGACAAATTTAATAAAAACATAGGGACTAGATCCCAGCCTCTGAGCTGGGATGATCAGTTTAATAAAAGATGGATTCCCGGGCCCCGAAACCCCGGGATGACAAGAAAACTACTACCAAAGCTATAAATAAAGTTAAAAAAGTGATGACATAGAATGAAAAAAAATTGTATCACTAAGTATGAAGCTAAAGTTCTGTCATCCCGGGCAGGGAACCGGCATCCAGAGCTCACTATAAAATAAGTTATTTTGGATAATCAGTATCATGAAAAACTTACAAGATTTCGAAATTTATGAATTTTATGAACCACAGTGGTGGGAAAGCCTTTGGGCTCAAATCGGTATTGGCATCGTTGCGGTACTCATCGTTGCAGCCATTGTGTATTTCATCCTCACCAGCCGCCGCAAACCGCTAACTGCTGGCCAGATTGCCTTACGAAACCTTGCTCTGATTACCGGCAAGGATTTCTCAAATAAAAAAGAGGTTAAGGTCGCCTATTTTGCTATTACCAACATCATTAGGCATTATCTGCATGGGCAGTTTGGTTTACATGTACTTGATAAAACTGATGACGAGCTCATTGCTTTTATTGAAGAAAAACAATTTCACACCCCAACACTGGAAGCTCTCAAAAAAATTCACCACAGCGCTCTGTTGGTAAAATTTGCCAATTATGATATGATTAAAACGCAAGTGGAGCTCGATTTAGTGCTCGCTCGCGAAATCATTGAAACGCTTGAGCGCCTAGTTATACACCAACAACGAACAAAAAAGTCTTAGAATGCAACACGTTGAATCGCTCTATATCCACTGGCCTTTCTGTACGAGTAAATGTTACTACTGCGACTTTGTTGCACTTGAACAGCACGCTGATTTTCAAGATGCTTATCATGAAACATTACTACAAGAAATCATAGCATACGGCGCATCATTAGGTGTAAAGCCAAGTATCAAGACTATCTTTATCGGCGGCGGAACACCAAGCCTCTACCCGCCAGAAAAACTACATGAACTGTTTGCGCTATTGCACAAAACGTTTGATCTTACGCAGACCTCTGAGATCACGCTTGAGGCAAATCCTGCAGACGTGACTGAAGATCGTGCCGATGCATGGGAAAGTGCCGGCATCAATCGGATTAGCTGTGGCGTGCAAGTGCTTGATGATGCAGTTTTGCAACGGCTCAATCGTCGTCAACGCAGCATAGATGTTTTTAATGCCGCTAAAATTTTGCCTAAATATTTCTCTAATGTTTCTATGGATCTGATCATCGGCATGCCCGGCGTGACTGATGCCACCTGGCTAAAAACCATTGAGACCCTCTGCGCGTGGCCAATTCAACACCTTTCTATCTATTTTTTAACCGTACACGAAAAAACCCCACTGTATTTCAAGGTCCAACGCGGTGATTTGGTACTACCAGACGAAGATGCCCTGCTCAATTTATATGAGGCTACTGTTGCCTACGTAGCAAGCAAGGGATTTATGCAGTACGAAATTTCCAATTTTGCTCAACCTGGTTTTGCCTCCCAACACAATATTGGTTACTGGCAACGTCGACCTTACAAAGGGTTTGGGATTGGTGCTGCATCGTTTGATGGCGCTCAAAGAACGGTAAATGATAAAAACTTGACTCGCTACCTCGACAACGGAAAGACTGGTTCGTTTATACCACTAGAGCTTGAAACACTAACCCCCCAGCAGATCACCATGGAACGCCTCATGTTAAGCTTGCGACAAGCTTCGGGGATGCCATTGCACGATATGTTAGAGTGTGTTGGAGAAAAACAAAAAAACTCACTAATTGCATCGTTGCGCGATTTAGAGTTGATTGGTTTATTGCGCATTGAAAATGATCACGTAAGGCTTACCTTGCGAGGCATGATTCTTGAAAATGAGGTTGTACTGCGATTAATTTGATCTTCCTTTCACCATTTTTTTGATATACTACGGCTCTTCTTAAAAGAGTACGGTGAAAAATTATAGTTCTCTGTTATTTAAGTTTAAATTGAGGTTTTATGGCAAAGCACGTTGGCGTCAAGTTACCGGATGATTTAGTAGAGATGCTTCGACTAGAAAACTCTCTTGCTGTGTTGGCAACCTTTTCTGAGAAAGGTGTTCCTAATACAACGCCTGTTCAGTGCATCTTCCCAAAAGGAAATGAAAGCTTGTTAATGAGCATTCATAAAGAGCATACCGGCTACCTTAATATGGTATGGCAAAAGAAGGTGATGATCTGCTTTTTGGGTGAAAACAATGTTGCATACAGCATTCTCGGTCGTGCCGGTGTAGTACGAGCCCCATCACTTGTACATCCACTTATGAATGTTATTCGTATCGATATCATCGATATTAAGAGCGATCGCTCTATTTTGACACACGTGGATCAAGGTGTTAAATGGAGTTACACTTCTTCAGAATCTGAAGAACTTATTAAATCTTTATTTAAAGAATTGCGAGATCTAGCTAAGTCATTGTAAGGAGTAAGGGGTAGTAGTTATGAAGTCGCTGCAAACATTGCGCTTAAGCATAATAGCGCTTGTCTCGCTTGCCTGCGTATCTCTTTGTGCCGCACCAAGGATTATGCCTGAAGAAGAAGCCGAAGAAACAAGCGCAGCCCAGCCCTCAGATGCAACACCTACAAGCAAGCAAGAGATTAGCAAAAAAGCCCGTACCGAAAAACAAACAAGTGAGTTTGTTGAATCTTTTTCAAGCAACGGGCCAAATACTGTTGATCAAGCTGAAGATAAAATTGGCACCAATGGCAACTGGGTTAAGAAAAAAGATTACCTCATGCGCTCGTTTGATGTGCAACAAGAAATTGAAGCTTTAGCTACCCAAATTCAAAGCTATCGCAGCATCTATCAGCAAAAATTCAATGGGATCGATGACCAACTCGACGCTTTTTATAAACAACTCGGCCTAGAGCAAGGCAAGGTTCAAGATATTTTTGTCCAGTTAACAGAGTACATAGAGAAGAAAAAACAACGACGTATCGGTCGATTCAAAGAAAATATCTTAGAAGTTCGCGAGCAACAGCTTGCCGTAGAACAGCTAGAAGAATCGCTAAAAATCAATCAAGAAGAGCTCATGCAGCTTAAAGCGGATCTAAAATCAATCGAAGAGCTGGATAAATCGGTTAACAACCGTATGCAAAAAGCTGATGACCAAATTAGTACTGCTCAACGCGAAGCCGATCGTACCAAAGAAATTGTTCAATCCATGTGGGATATGCTTGATGACCGCCGCGCAAAAGCTGCATACTTTGAACTAAAAGATGGCATTCTACGTCGACTCCAAAATATCAACACATACCTTCAACAAGAACTACTCAGCGATCTTGAAAAGGTTTCAGGTACGATTAATACACAGATCAAGAAAGCTCGCGAGACGGTTAAACAACTTGAAGATAAAGGCTTCATAATTCAAGACCGTGGCAAACGCCTTGAAGAGCTAAATATAAAAAAGGCAAAAGAATCTGCTGATGAGCTCATTAAGCTTCAGCAAAAAGAACGTCCTCAGAAAAAAGCGCGCGCGCAAGAGGGTTTTTTTGATCGTATCTACAATAAAATGGTAGACTTTATCGTAGATATCTACCGATTCTTCAAAAATCTATTTGTTGCTAAGCCTCTAATCAAAGCACGTACGCGACGAGTAGCACCAGAAGAAAACGCACCTCCAGCAGAGCAAGCGCCGCAGCCAGCACAAGCAAACGCCCAACAAGTAGGGGTGCCTCCAGTTGTAGTTACCGCACCACCGATACAAGCCCCTGAGCAAATGGCCGTCCGGCAATCGTTTGCCAAGCCAATTAAACCCCTCATGGCACAACAACAACCAACAAGCGCTCAATCCCAGAACGCCGCCACACCGGTTGGCATGCCGGTTATTTCGCTCGAAGAATAAGTTGTTGGTACATTAAACGGTAAGCACTTGTTACGACATCAATAGAAAATGAAAAATGTGAGAGCGGCGAGAAATCGTCGCTCTTTTTTATTTGTTTTTCGTACAAAGCAAGCAAGCCCTGAGCATAAAGTTCCACATCGTTCACGGGAATAAGCAGCCCGTTGACGCCTGGCACGATAGCATCATGCTGCAGCTCCAAGTTCGTACTAATCACCGGCAACCCGAGAGCAAGCGCTTCTAGCAAAGCAATTGATAACCCCTCACTTTGTGACGATAACGCAAAACAATCAAATAATGGATAAAAATTAAAGGCATCTAACCGATACCCTGTAAAAACAACGTGGTGCTCAAGACCAAGCTGCCGCACAAGTGTTTCAAGCGCCGCACGCTCAGACCCATCGCCGACCAAGCACAGCTTAATCCTATTGCGCTGTTCTGGGGGTACAAGCTCACACAAGCGAACCACGCTATGCACCAGAACATCATATGATTTAATTTTTTCAAAGCGGCCAATAGCTCCCACTACAAAATCACTCTGTGCTAGCCCTAACACTTGCCTTGATAATGCTTGTGTACTAACCCGTGCCATGAGCGCGGCACGATCAATACCATTTGGTACCGTCACAAGGCGCGCCGCAATAAATGAACGGTCCCTGACTGACAATGCTTGCACAATATGGCGCTCATAGACTTCACGCACGCTTGGCGATACTGCCACCACACGGCTTGCACCGCGCAACGACCAACGCTCTGCCACATTGCGCAGCCATCCTTCATGAACAACGTTACCATGCAGTTCGTTGATTACGGGAATCTGTAGAATTGACCCAACAATTCGTCCAGAAATGTTAGCTGCCCAGAGGGCCGTATGAATAATGTCCGGCTTTAATGAGTGTGTAATTTTGAAGAGCTGCCACAGCCCAAGAGGGTCATATCCTTTTACAAAGCCACGCACAAGCACAACGCTAATGCCTAGCTCTCGAATCGCCGCTGCAATTGGGCCATCATAAAAACAGATTACTTTGTGTTGCACACCAGGATCATTGCGCATTGCTTTGAGCCGATTGAGGAGCGCGACTTCTGCGCCACCCATGCGCAGGCTGGTGATGATGTGTAAAATCTTCATACTATCTTCTAAACTCCTTAAAAAAAAGGGGACCCTAAACCAAGTTTAAGATCCCTTTTTCCTAATGGCCTCGGTGAAGGCTGATAGAGCCTGAGGCGGGCCATAAAGTTTTCACTGCCCCACTAAGTCTTATTCGTCGTCGTCCATATCATCATCTTCTAGCGGTGCATCAGCACCTGCTGGCAAGCCTTCGGCAGACAGATCAAAGAATGCCACAAGCTTTTTGCTGCGAGATGGGTGACGCAACTTGCGCAGCGCTTTCACCTCAATTTGACGAATACGTTCACGAGTAACTGAAAAGTCTTTACCTACTTCTTCTAAGGTATGCTCAGACGCCACGTCGATACCAAAGCGCATCTTAAGCACTTTTTCTTCGCGAGGAGTCAAGGTCTTAAGAATCTCTCGAACCTTCTCTTTGAGGTCATCGTTTACTACCGCATCAACAGGGGTGTATTCGTTTTCGTCCTCAATGAAATCCTTCAGATAGGTATCATCACTATCACCAACTGGTGTTTCAAGAGATACCGGCTCCTTAGAAATCTTGATAATGTTCTTGATCTTCTTTTCATCAAGATTCAGTTCCTTAGAAAGTTCAGCATAAGTCGGTTCACGCCCCATTTCTTGTACATATGAGCGGGTGATCTTATTGATCTTGCTCAACGTTTCTACCATGTGTACCGGTACGCGAATTGTACGTGATTGATCTGCAATCGCACGTGTAATCGCTTGTCTGATCCACCAAGTAGCATAAGTCGAAAATTTGAAGCCTCGTTCGAATTCAAATTTTTCAACCGCTTTAAGCAAGCCAATGTTACCTTCTTGGATCAAATCCAAGAAATGCAAACCACGGTTTATATATTTCTTAGCAATGTTAACAACCAAGCGCAAGTTAGCACGAGCCAAGTCATCTTTAGCTGCTTTGTCAGTACGTTGCGCAATCATGAATTGACGATACAGCTGTTGAATACGGTCTTTTGACAAACCAACTTCTACTTCAGCTTTTTTGATCATCTTATTTGCGCTACGCAAACGGTTGTCGTAATCAGCGATCTGTGCCAAATCATCTTCAGTTGGCTTTGCTAGGCCTTGATAAAATTTAAGCTTCTGGTCAAAACCAGCAATTTCATCAATTTTTTCGAGCACACGCGAAAGCAACTTTTCGATTTTTTTACCAAATTTACGGATTTGCTTGTTAGAGAGTTTGATCTCTTTAACACCATCCACAACACGCTTACGGTTTTCTTCAACCGCCTTAAGCATCTCTTTCTTCTTGCTCTCACTATCCAATTGATTGCGATATGAGCGATAAATTACATCTTCATTGGCAACCATCGCTTTTATTCTATCGATGGAAGCAATAAATTTCTTTTTTTCTTCTTCAAATTTTGGCGAGTTATCTTCGTCAAAATCTGAGAACTGAATAATCTCTTTTAAGTAGAGAGAATCGCGTGAAACACGCTCTTCCATACTGACTAGCTCTTTACCAACAAATGGAAATTGTGCGATTGCATCAATCGAATCACGCTTACCTTTAGCAATTTTGTCAGCAATAACTTTTTCAGTCACTTTGTTAAGCAACGGAATTTTACCAATTTCCTTCAGGTACAATTTCACAGGATCGTTAAGCTGGCTCGGTTCAAGCATATCTTTTAAGCGATCAGTTTCTTTTTCGCCAAAAGAATCTTCTTCCTCTTCCATTTCCGTCGAGTAATCAGCACCCTCAAGCGAGGTCTTGATATCCGGCTTAGCACCACCAGCACTTAATTCATCGCCATGAAAACTTTCGTAATCAGAGGAACCAGAATCAAGATCTCCTTGCGAAATCAAATCGATATTTTCTTTATCAAGCATACGCAAGAGTTCGTTGGTGTCGTCTTCTGATAAGGTGTTTTTTTGCGTAAAGCTGAGCAACTCTTCATAAGTCAACACGCCTTCAGTAGCACCTTTTTCAATCAACGCCTCAACTTGGCGTTCAATCGCACGAAGACCGCTGCCTGAAGCAGCTAGTTCTTCAATAACATCGGTTGTAGGACGTTTTTTAACACGTTCATTTTGTTGCATTAATAATTTTTTTAGATCGGACAAGACGCTTGGCTGCTTTCTGATTCTGCCAGCTTTTGCCGCATCACTAACCGCTTTGAGGCGCGCAGCGGAGCCAGGCTTCTTGGAAGCCGCTAGACTGGCCGCTCTTTTAGCCCCAGCTTTTTGTCCTGCTATGCCTGCCGCAGCAGCTCGCAATGCCAATTTGGCAACGTCCATGCGATCTTCTTTGGTCAATGGTAAGGCGGTAGCTTTAAGAGCGCCTTTTTGTGCAGCTTCTTTAGTTGGCTTAACCGGTTTAATCGGCTTTGCCGGCTTCTTTACTACTTCAGCTTTAGCTACAGACGCAGTTAACTTGCTTACACCAACACTTTTTTGAGGCACAACGACGGCTCGCTTGATACCACTATTTGATGGCTCAACCCTTGCTACAATCTTGCTAACCACTGTTTTTGCTACAACTTTTTTAACTGGCTTAGCAACTACTTTTCTAGCAGCACTCGATAGTCCAACCTTTTTCACAGGTGCTTTAACCACAGCAGCTTTTTTTATCACAGATACCACTTTCTTTTTGGTACCAGCCACTTTTTTCGCCACGGTGCTTGAGGTCTTTGCCTGTTTATTGACAGGCTTTTTTACTGCCTTTGCAGCTTGTGTTTTTACCTTGGTTGCACGTTGCTTACCTGCTGGTCTGGTTGCTTTTTTTTTGTTCAAAACTTTACTCATAACAGCCCCTTATCAGCAAACCCCTGCTTTAACTGTGAAAACGTTCTAATCAAACTCTGCATTCGCTCATCATTCCCCGCCTGTTGCGCTTGCTGGATTTGATCTCTAAAATCCCGTGCAATTCGCTTCCAGTGATATTTGCAAAAAAAAGCTTTTAATTGGCTGAAAGTCGCGGGTGTAACGGGTGTACCAAATGACATCAATATTTTACTTACAAACATCTTTTCCGTGTCATCTAATAAAGCCTGTAACGACGCATCGCTAAACACGATCTCAGGATTACTCCCTCGATAAAATACCTTGGTAAGTATCGCCTGTACCTGCGATGAAAAATAAGGAATGAGCTCAGCCTCAATAAAAATCTGTGTTTCTTGCAGATTTGAGAGTATACCATACAAAATTTTTTGTTCCAGCTCAGAAGTATCTAAACTCCCAGCCTCTTCCTCAGTCTTGTCCGGCATCGGCAGATCGTTCACGCGCTCCGTTCCTCGCCGCAACGCCAAACCACGAGCATAGAAGGCTAAACCATCTTTAACAGATTGAAATGGTAGGTCAATTGCAAGAGCTGTCTGCTGCAAAAGCAAATCTCGCTTAAGCGGGTCTTTCAACTTATGAATGACTTCAAAAATTTTATGGATTGCGGCAAGTTTGGCCGCCAATGGTTTGTTGCGAAAATCTTTTACATGTGTCGCAACAAAAAAATGAATTATATTCTGTGCCCGCGCGATGAGAGCTTGCAAATCGCCACCCTTGCCCAAAACCGAAGCCGGATCCTCTTTGTATGGTAGCAGCACGACCATCAGGTCTAAATCAACCTCCCAGCACAGCTCAGTCATCCGCAAAATTGCGTTCTGGCCAGCATTGTCACCATCGTACAAAACATACAGCGTGTGTGCAAAGCGCGATAAAAGCTTAAGGTGCTCAGCTGTACAGGCAGTACCGAGGGTAGCAACGGTATTGACAAAGCCGTGTTGTGCCATCATGACACAGTCCATGTACCCCTCTACTAAAAAAGCATGCCCAGTTTCTTGCATTGCTTTTCGTGCAGTATCAAGACCATATAAAACCTTGCCTTTAATGAACCAGTCTGATTCCTTGCTGTTATAATACTTGGCTCTATCGTCACCTGGCTTAAATACACGCCCACCAAAAGCACAAACACGTCCTACTTGATCTTTTATGGGAAATAAAATGCGCTCTTCAAAGGGCGAATAAAAATAATTTTTCTTTTCTCCGATAATACCAAAAGCTACTAAGTCTTTAGCCAAAATTCCTTCATTGGCCATAGCATTAACAAGCTGCTGAACAGGCTTTAGCCCCCCGGGAAAATACCCAATTGAAAATTGCTTAATGATTTCACTAGTTAAATTACGCTGCTGCACATACTCAAGAGCTGATGCATTGCGTAACAACGACTGATGGCACCAATGCGCAAAGCGCTCACACACATGATAATACCGGTTTCGCTCATCAGCATGCTCACCTTGCAGGGCCTTGCTAGCACCCTTTAAAATCTCTGGTGGCACCGTAATACTGTAACGCTCAATGATGAATTTAGCAGCCTCAATCTGTGAAAGATTTTCACGTTTAGCGATAAACGCAATAACATCACCAGAAGCATGGCACCCAAAACAATAAAAAATTTGTCGATCAGGGCTTACGGTAAAGGAAGCATCAGTTTCGCTATGAAACGGGCAAGCTCCTTTCCAGTAATGACCAGCAGGGCGCAGTTGGACAAAATCATGCACAACATCAAGAATAGGTAACGCATTTTTTAAGTAATTAAAAAGATCCATGTATCAATCGATGGTTACGCTTTTTCCGCGCAGCGTAACATAAAGAAACATTCCAACACAAAACACAAAGAAGAGTAGAGAATAAATTTGAAACTGCGAAAGCTGCAAGCTCAAAACAGAATACAACTTACCACGATCACCACGCCAAAAATCCACAGAAAAACGCGCAATATTTTCACACATCAAATAACAACATATCGACTGCCCAATTCGAGTAAATCGCCCCTGCAGCAAAAGCATCATGCCAAAAATTCCAGCTGAAGCAGCGGCAGCATACAATTGCGCCGGCAAAAGAGGAACTCCAAGCAGATGGGCCGGTATGTGCGCTTCAACGCTAGTAAAGGTGATCGTCCACCACGCTTGCGTCGCAGCCACAGCACCATAACAACAGCCGGCAAATAAGCAGCCAAATCTCGCTATGGATTGCATAAGTGGTGCATATACGGCAACAAAATCAAATAGCTTTAATACATCAATTTTATGCCACCATAAATAAATTGGCATTACAGCAACAATACCAACAATCGCACCAAGAACCACAAACCCACCGACCCATGGGCAAAAAATTTCAATAGGATTAAGCTTAAATGAGCTCCAGTCAGCAACAACACCAAGCACTCGCCCACCAATTACACCAACCAAAAGCCCCGCAAAAACCGTATTAAGGTAAACATCTCCCGCAATAATTTTTGCACGGCGTGGATGGTAATAGGTAAGACCCAAAAAGGCGAGCAGCCCGATAACAATCATGAACCCATAACTTTGAATAGCAATTGGACCATACAGAGTCAATAAACGTGGACACATAAAACCCCTACACACAAGAGACGAGTACTAAATTTATTTTTTTGTCGCGTTTATTAATTTATTTATTGCCTGCTGACCGGCTGCAACCATACCCTTGCTTTGCGCTACCAACGAGCTCATAACTGGTTGGCTAGATGCATACAAAGCCTTGGATTGCGTTGCCAAAATAGGAGCAAGCAAGAGACACCAAACCACAAGAATAAGAGCAAAAACTGAGTCAAGGCGATCTAAAAATCCACCATGCCCAGGTAACACATTGCCAGCATCTTTTAAATTTTTTGCTCGCTTAAACACGGAAATCATCAAACCACCGAGAAACGCAATTACCGTTAGCAAAGCTGAAAGCGCAATCACCCATACAATATTTGCACGAACAGCAAGAGCGAATGGTGCTTCAAGACTAGGTAAAATCAAAAAATTAGCTGCAACAACGCCTACAAAGCTACCAGCTAGCCCCTCCCAGGACTTACCAGGGCTAATACTTGGACAGATTTTATGCCATCCAGAAAGCTTACCGACCACATACCCACAGGTATCAGCAGTCCAACCAATTAAAAAAGGGTACAGTGATAAGTAAAAATCTTGAGGATAATACAAATTATGAAGTACTAATAAGCCAGCCATCGGTAAACAAGGGTACAAGAGCGAAAATAAAACACCCCCAAATCCAGAGACCGGCACAAGTCCTGGCCACTCATTGCATAGGACAACAAGAAAAATTGCAGCCAAAAGCAGGCTGAATAGCAATGACGAATGAATATATGCACCACTAAATGTTGCAACCAGAAGTGCCGCCGTCATAGATCTTTTAATAAATTCTTTCATTGTTCCTCTTATACACTATTTTGCGCAAACAAAGCCCCATTCCATCGGCTTGCAAAAGAGCTTGCTGCGGGTTTCTACTTTTCAAAACTTCTTCGAGGTAGTGTACTGGCAACTCTGGCCGTCTGGCAACATCCAACGAGTAACCCACAATTCTTCTGATTTGATAACGTAAAAAAGATTTTCCTTTAACCACGACACGAAGCATACCCCAAGGCTTAATATATTCCACAGATATTGAATCAATCGTCCTAATAGGTGTCTTATCAGCTTCAAGCTTGCATAATGCGGTAAAATCGTGCGTCCCAACAAAAGTCTGCAATCCCTGTTCAAATTTTTTTAAATCAACATAGCGAATAAAGCGATAATACCAGCCAAACCGTGCAACAAATGGAAGCGGTCGCTTAAGAAACAAGTGATAGTAATAAGTTTTTTGCTCAACGTTAAAGCATGCGTGAAAATCATTATCGACTAGCTCGATAGAACGAATAGCGATACTAGGAGGCAATGAAGCATTCCAAGCCACACGAATTTGCTCAGGATCAATAGTTACGCTTGTTGAAAAATGAGCGACTTGCCCAAATGCATGTACCCCGGCATCAGTTCTTGATGCCCCAGTAACAATGACTACCTCACAAAAAGTCTTTTTAAAAACACGAGCTAATGTAGATGCTATCGAAATATCGACAGGCTGAACCTGCCACCCATGAAAATCTGTTCCATCATAGGCCACAATAATTTTGTATTTATACATCATATAGTTTAAATATAGCCAAAAAAAACCCCCATCGAGACGAACGTCTCAACAGGGGAAATGGAGGTTATCTAATTTAAATTTATTACTCGCTGCGTCTTGCTTGTTGCTCGTTCAAGTAATTTCAACTTCATGACCTAATCATACATGACCGTTTTTAAAAAATCAACCACCCCCCCCTCCTTTTTTTCTCGAAGACCATTCGGATTGTCACAGTAGAAGGCGCAACTGAGCAAATACCACAATTGATCATGGATAACTTATTTTCATTCAAATAAAATCTTCTATTTGAACTTATAAATTACACGTGTTTCAATTTGTGTAATTTTTTTACTTATATGATCGTTAAAAACGCTTTCAGTAAAGCTCTTCCAGCCAATGGTTGCGTTCTATTATTGCCCTTTGTTATTCTTTTCTAGACTAATAACAACAGAGGATTCAATTTGAATAGTTCTGGGATAACACCATCTAACACAGGCTATGATTGTATGAAAAAAATACTTATACCTTGTGCCAGCTTGCTCTTTTTCGTCGTTGCGACAAATCTACAGCTCGCCTACGGCATGCCTGGTGCTGATGCAGAAGAAGGTGGCGAAGCCGCAAAACCAGCTACCAATGCTGGCGATAACAGCAAGAGCGCGCCGCCGGCTGATGGAGCTGCCAAAGCAACCGATGCGGCACCAGCTCCCAAAGCAACTCCTCTTAAATGGCCAGAAACTACTGAGATAGCCGAAGACAACAAAAAGCTCCTCCAATCAAACAACAAAGAAATCGTTCAACTCTTTACACTTGCTCAAGAGGTATGCAAAAACATTGATGAGACTTTAAGCACTCTCAATAAAACACGCGATGAAGCAAATACTAAATATCGTGACACTATTAAAGAGCTTGACCCTTTATTGCAGCTCATTGGTAGCGCACAAGCAGAAAATAAAAATCGTAAGGAGAATTCATGAACGCTCGCTTAATCAAATTATTCATACCAACCATTGTGACAATGCAGTTGATTACAGGACTACTCATAGCAATGCCAAGCGCTACCGATACACCCCTCCCTCAAGAAGGTATGCCAATTCAAGCTCCACCAGTAGCGCAACAACAACCAGCCGCACCATCATGGCCGCCCCCAGCAGTGCAGTCTCAGCAAAGTATGCTGGCAGCACAACCATTAGCTCCTCAGGCAGGACAACAACAACAAAAAAACCCCCTCATGCCACAAACCAGGGTACCAGCAATTCCAGTAGCAGCAGGCACTCAACCCGTACAACCACCACAAGCTGTACCTCTGGCACAACCGCAGCAAGGAGCTCAAATCGCGACCACACCGCAAATCAATCCAGCACTTTTTAAAGAACTTGATACGGCATTGCAGGGTATCGAACAGGCAAAGCGCGAACTTAGCAAGCTACTGCAAGAACTTGATGAAAAACTTTTGGCTGCTCGCAAGCAAGCCGCCGAAGCAAAGACACTCACCTATAACCTTTTAAATAAAGAACAGGAACAGGAAGCTAAAGGCGATTTTGAAAAAATTCGCACCGCCAATAAAGAGATTCAAACAACACAACAATTTATGCAAAACGAATTTAGTAAAAACTTTAATGACAAAGTTACCGAACTGCGCGTTAAGGCAACCCAAGCTGAAGCGGCTATCAAAGCAATCAAAGTTCAAAAACCAGCAGAAACTGCCAAGCCAGCGGCTCCACTAGCTATGCCTCTACCAAATGCACAACCAGGTATCACCGCAGCTCCTACAGATACAACAAATACTCCTGCTGTAGCCAAATCAGGTGCATTTAATTCGATGACTTCTGGTATTGCTTCAATGGTAAGCGGTATTAAAAATTTTTTTGGTGGCAATGATGACGCTAAAAAAAAAACAGTAACGGCCCAACAAGCCCCTGAGCCAATCCCAACAGATGCTACACAACGCTCACGCGAAGCATCAACGATGGTGCAACAAATGGACCAAGGGCTGCAAACAATTGATGCAACACGCAGCACGATCCAACAATACATCCAAACGATTAATCAAAGCACCCAATACATCGAAGGATTAGCAAAAGAAAATCCTGACACTGCAAAACTGTTAGCTAAAAATAAAAAAGTTCCTGTCGTAGTAGTAGAATCAAAATTAAAACAGGCAATCTTGCTCGCTGTAGGCAAAACACTTGATGGCATCGGCTATGTAGCATCAGGATTTTATTCATTATTTGATAATACTATCGGTCGATTCACACGCTCATTAGTTAAAGATGTCTCTGCAAAAATTGCTGCACATGATGCCCCAAAATCAACACCAGGAGCTGCTTGATCATTAATTCTTGTTTGCTGTATACTTGCTCGGGGATTGTTGGTGTTTTAATTTTTTATACCCTAGGAATGCAGTGAAAAAAAATATTTTTAGAGAGTATGATATCCGCGGCATTGTCGGCTCAGAGCTAATACTCGAAGAAGCCTACAATCTTGGTTGCGCTATCGCTAGCTACCTAAAAACGACCAATCCAACAATGCAATCAATCATTGTTGGGCACGATGGCCGCTCTCATTCTGCTCCGTTAACACGAGATATTACACAAGCAATCCTCGATGTAGGAATTGATGTCATTGATATTGGGCTAACGCCGACACCCGCAATGTATTTTGCTATTCATCGATTACAAAATCCTTATGGGATTACCATTACCGCATCTCACAACCCAAAAGAATATAATGGCGTTAAAATTTGGGGCGCTTGGGGTGAGCATATCCAAGAAATTCATCGCCGCTATGAAGCGCGTGAATTTTTACGTAAAACACAGATCCGCGGAATGCATACCCATGTCAACATCGCCGACGACTACATCACTTATTTACAAAATGCTTTTTCTCATCTACACGGCAAAACAATTAATGCCGTGATTGACTGCGGTAACGGCTCAGCCGGCATCGTCTTTCCACAACTTGTTAAGGCGCTAGATTTAAAAAATGTCTCTATTCTATTTGGTGACGTTGATGGTAATTTTCCTAACCATGAAGCTGACCCAACCGTGCCTGAGAATATGGAATTCGTTAAAAATGCATTAAAAAAGGATGCTTCGCTTGCTTTTGGTTTGGGCTTTGATGGTGATGCTGATCGCATGAACCCTATGACTAAAGCTGGTGTCTTAGTCCCTGGCGACCAGTTGCTAGCAATCTTTGCAAAACAAGCACTACAAAATCATCCTGGCAAAGCTGTCGTTTTTGATATCAAAAGCTCTGCCGGCCTCGTTGAACTCTTGCAAGATTGGCAAGCACAGCCCGTAATGTCTCCATCAGGCCACACCTACATTAAACAAAATATGAAAAAATACGATGCCGTCCTCGGCGGCGAACTCAGTTGTCATTTCTTTTTTGCAGATCGATACTTCGGTTATGACGATGGCATCTACGCAGCTATGAGACTTTTTGAACTAATTGTGGCAAGTGAAAGCACCCTTGAAACTCTTTTAGAGATCTTCCCTCCTAAGATCAGCTCTCCAGAGATTCGCATCGCTTGTAAATCTGACGACGAGAAAAAAATAATTATTGATCATGTAAAGCAGTGCTTTGCGGCACGCGCAGATGTTGAAAGTATTACCATTGATGGCTTACGAGCTGTCATGCCTCATGGCTGGGGCCTAGCACGCGCTTCCAACACACAACCAGTCATATGCCTTCGCTTTGAAGCTGCAAATTTAAGCGACCTGAATCTGGTAAAGCAGGATTTTTATAACGCATTAACCCCATACTTTGATCCCGTTGCTCTCAAGGAACGCATTGATCTCAATTAATAACAACATGATTGGCGTTCATTTACGCCTCAATGAAACACTTATGCAGGTTTTACAGCAGGCAGACACTTTAGCTTTGCCTGCTTTTCAATTTTTTGTTGCTAAAGCTATAGAGAAGAAAACGAGCTACATTAGCCCTACTCTAGAAGAGAAGGCTTTTTTGCGCGAGCTAGTAGCCAAGCACCAAACCATCCCCATTATCCATGCCTCATATTGGATTAATGCTGCAAGCGGCCGTGACCAGGCATACGCAGCATCAAAAGGACTTTTAAAAAAAGAATTAACCATGGCTAAAGCCCTTGGCGTTCCTTTTCTAGTCCTCCATCCAGGTACCGCCAACGGCTTTGCTCCCGATTTAGCTCCTGCCGCTGTTCGACAGCTTGGCATTGAGCGCCTCGCCGCCCTCCTTAATGAGACACTAAAAAATCAGTCAGACATCACTATCCTCTTAGAGAATACGGCTCATGGTCGCAACGCCATCGGTAGCGACCTTAAAGATTTCCGCCTCATCAAGGAATTGCTCGAATACCCTGAAAAGGTATATTTTTGCCTCGATACGGCTCATGCACATGCTTATGGTTATGATCTTGCTAATTTTGATACCTTCCTTGAAACCCTGGAATCATTGATAGGGATTGATAACATCAAGCTTATCCATCTTAATGATATTGAAGGAGATCGTGGCAGCAAGCAGGATAAACATACATTGCCAGGCGAAGGACAGCTTGGATTACCTTTATTGCAGAAAATTGCTCATTTACAAGCTTTTTCACATATCCCCAAAATCATCGAACTTCCCGGGTCCTCCTACGAAATTATTCAAAATGTAGTGACTAGCTTCTTACCAACGAAGCAATAGTTTTCAATCAGAAACAACAAAGATTTATTTTTCTTAAAATAGGGCAGAAACAGCCTAAAACCTATAGTTTTTGACCCTAACGCTTTTGACCCTGCTTCCTAACCCTCCTATTCTTAATGAATACGATCGAAGTTGTAAAATAACGGTCGTTAAATAAATGGAGGTTACCATGAATACAAAGATGAAGTGTGCAGGCATGTTTCTAGCCTGTATGTTCGCAAACGCCTACACTGATGGCCAAACGGCAAATTGTCACGTGACAATGCTGACTCATACAAGCAGTACTGAGATCATGAAAATGATCCCAGAAGACAAAAAGTTACTTGTTGATGAAATTATCTTACTCGTCCAACGGTATCTATCACAAGAAGAAATGACGCGCTTAACGTCCCTCTTGCAAGATCTAGTAAGTAAGATAACATTACACACCCTAGCCAGTATCCACCACAAGCTCAAAACGGATATTATGGTGTTTGGAACATATGCCTTTTTTGGTATGCAATCCTCACTACCAGATAGTTCATCATCAGAGACTTCACAATTGCTAGAAAAAAGCCTTGAAGAGATCCTTGAAAAGATATGTCTAAGCCAGTATGAAAAATTCATAAGAGAAAATGCTGGATCATTAAGCAAAATCATCAGAGCAACACTGGAAAAAGAGCTTCCAAGCTGCTTACCGTCGCTCATTGATGTGCTTGCAACCATGAACAAACTTGAGCATCCTGCAAAGCTTCAAGAAGTCCTATCGGTCTTCTTAGCTAAACACAGTGACGCTCTGCCAACCTTATAATGTGAGGAAAAATTATGAAAAACTTTATGAAATCAATCACAAAAGCAATGTTCGCTACTGCTATAACAGCTAGCCTATTAGTTTCAACAACAGTTATCGCCGCAGCGAATCAATCAACAAGTCAATTGTTCCCTGCAAATAACTCAATCGTCGATCACGTTACTAAAATTATGAGCAGCCCTGCGGCACTTAAAGCTTATATAAAAATAAAATTGGTTCTTTTTCAGAAATTACAGACAACAAAAATGACTGGCAAAAATGATTCAGCAGTTTTTGATTTTATTAATTTCGTCAGCAAAAACCAAGCTCTATTCGCTAAATGGCAATCAATCTCTGCTGATTTTGCACAAGAAATTATCAACACTATGTCGATTGAAGACATTTTAGCCAATATGGGACTAACCACTGAAAGGATTCAACCCGTATGCTGCGCCTACCAATCTGCGGATGCAGCAATAGCTGAAGACAACGCAAAAAATGACGTTATCACGAAAATTTTACACCACAGCAAAGGCGCTTTAACAGGGATAATTGCATCTCTTGGGCTTGGCTGGTCTACAATTGCAGAGTACGTAGGTGCACGAGCTAAGCGCGTTGAAGCTGTACAAATGACCGATGAAAATCCTGTGCAAGCAGCTTTACGTAAATCATTAAAGAAGAACTTGACGTTGCCACAATTATATTCACTCTTTAACTTTGCCCAAACACCCGCATTTAATGCCATTGCGTCAAGCTTTGAAGAAGTCAAAACAATCTTACTTCAAACGCTTAGTGAAGAAGATCCTACAAGCTTAGCAATGCTTGCAGAAAGACTTCAAGCATTTGCAACGAGCTGTAAGAATACAAAAGAAACAGCGCTTGCTGGCGGCATAGCAGAAATTACTATCACTACCGCAGCAGCTGCCGCATAAACATTCTGTCGTTACAAATTGCAAAGAACCCCGGCACAGTACCAAGTGCCGGGGTTCTTTATTTTCAAATTGGACAAGACTAAACCTAGACAGAATTCAATTTTCTGTTACAATTCTTCGATGTCACGTCTAAGAAAATTTTTGTCTTGATACTTCGGGAAGGCGCAACGGCGTCTATACATCTGAACTGAAAGGCTTTGGTACCATGGAACATCCGATTAAACCAGTATTCGAAACATATGCAATCATTCAAACAGGTGGCAAACAATACCAAGCCATCCCTGGCAAGACCCTTGCCATTGAAAAAATTGAAGGTGAAGCTGGCACCCCAATCGAATTCGCAGAAGTCTTGTTTCGCAAGACCAGCGATGGTAAATTCGAATTTGGTCAACCGCTTTTGAAAACCGTGGTTAAAGCAAGCATTATTAAGCAAACCAAGGGTCCAAAAATCATTATTTTCAAGTTTAAGCGTCGTAAAAAATACCGCCTTAAACGTGGTCACCGTCAAAACCTAACGGTTGTGCGGATCGAAGCGATCTAACAACTGCAAAAGGTTTATTCTGAACTCGTGTCAGAATAGCAAACGGTTTTTAGAAAATTTAGAAAAGAGGCTAGGTATAACACCTAGCCTCTTTTTGTTGCTAAAAATATCCATGTCGCATGCCCATCATTTGCTGGATCCATGGTATAATCACCAACCACGGAAATTTCAGAAAACCCAGCTCGTTCAAGCATCATCTTAAATTCAAATTTGTAGTACCAGCGAAATGTTTTTTCGCTCAGGTATGTCTCTAGACCACCAGCAACATGGTAAACATCATAGCGCTGAGTAACCGCAGCGCGCTGCTCAATAACATCAACTTTTTCAGCCTGTGAAAGCACAATACGTGCACGGTCATGTGGGCGATCTGCCATAGAGATCATGCGCCATGCGCCCTGCAATTGCATAATTTTTTTTGGTTGTGGTGCTTCCATGGCAATAACCAGTTGCCCATTCATCTCAAGATGCTCAAACAGTTTTTGCAACACATGCTCTACGGTGGCGATACAGCTCATTTTTTGCAACACACCCAGCGGTGCATAAACCGTCTTAAACGACATTGGTGCATCAAGGCGATCTAAATGTTGTCGATGAATAGTTGGCACCACGCCAGCTTTTTGAGCTCGTGCTTGGCAAATTGCGTACAGCTCTGGTGAAGCTTCTACGCCATGCACATGCATACCAGCAAGAAGGTAGGGCAGCAGGAGCCGCCCTGTACCAGAACCAAGCTCAAGCGTTAAGCCTGCTCGGCGTTGAATAATATCAAGGTAAAATTGGACATCAGCACGAGGTACAGCTTCATCAAGCAATGCTTGCAGCTCAGCACTTACAGCGCTAACGCTGTAGTTTAAAAGTTGCTGCTTGTTCCCATCTATGCGTTGAATTTCCATAGCATTCTCCATTATGATGATTACACTTTTTCAGCTACCTTTCTTGCAGTGTAACGAAATCATACTACGCGATACCACAAAAAAAAGGGCGGCGCGAATTCGCGCCGCCCTGAGCAAAACTTGCGTATTTTATAGATCGGTTGGCACCGTACCTGCCATCAAATGTTGATAGTACGCAGAACGATGAGCCAGCTCCTGTTGTGTATAAAAGACCAATGTCTTTTCGCTAACCAGCAACGAACAATCCAATATCCCTACCGCTTGATCTATCGTCTTGAGGCGATGAGCAATAACAAAAGTCACTGACTCCTGTGCCAAGTTAATAATCATGTCGGTAATCGCACGCTCACTTATCTCATCCAAACTACTGGTTGGCTCGTCGATCAATAATATTGGCGGCTTGTAGTGGCGAGCTCGCAGATACAGATTGGCAAAATTAAGTCGTTGTCGCTGCCCGCCAGACATTGTTTGCCCGCCTTCACCAACTATCGTTTCCAGTCCCTGTTTGCTATCAAAAATCTCACGTAAGCCAACATTTTCAAGCAATGCAAGCAATGCCTCATCATTGCAAATAAAATCAGCTGGCAAACCAAATAAAAGATTATAGCGAAGCGTCCCACGAAAACTTGCAGCAGTCTGCCCCTGCAGCGCAATCACGTGTTGGCGAGCACGATCATCCACTTGATAAATATCAACACCATTGATCAATATCTGGCCGGCAGCAGGCCGCAACTGACCACCCAAAATCGATACCAAAGTGCTTTTGCCTACGCCTGATGGCCCAATGATGCCATACAATTTATTGGGCTGCTCACGCTTAATCTGTAGCAAAAGCGAGTGACCATTAAATAATTTTGCTTGCGCATTAAAATCAAAAAACAAATTACGAACCGCAACCTCAATGTCACCACCAAGAGAAGGTAAATCAAAATAGGCATCGCGCGGCTGCGCGCGCAAAACAGGATATGATTGCTTACCATAGCTGACAATAAAATTGTACAGATCATGAATCCGCGTCATGGACCGAAACACAATGCGCAAAGGTTTTTCAATTTTGATAATGTCATAAGTACCTCTCAGATACCCCATCACCAACGCGATACCAAGCGTCGGCGCCATGGCTCCCGTCTTAATCCAGAAAAATACACACACTGCAACCGAGATTAAACTCAAAAGGTACACACATTTAACCACATTAAATGATGTATTAAAGAGAAAATCTACAGCACCTTCACGCATGGCAGCTTTGATACTTTTACCCTCCATGCGAGCATTTACTTCGTTACTCGCAAAAGAAGTTCGTATCAAATTAATTTGTACCAAATGCTCAACAAAAAGCCCTTTAAGCGCATCGTCAGCCTTGATAAACCGCTGCTCTTCTGTAGTTGCCAATGGATTAAAAATCCCAATACTGAGAAATAAAATAAGACAAAATAGAGCAAGTACAAACAAGCTTAAATAAATACTAAAAAATGAAAGAGAGATAAGCACCGTGATAACACTGATTGGCAGCTCAATAAGATCATAAAAAAACGTCTGCAAAAATTCTTCATAGCTTTTGCTGCCTCGATCAATTTTACTGAGCAACACGCCACTCACGCGATTGGAATGATAGACGGGGTCTACCTGTAGCAAAAATTTATGTGCATGATATTGCACACTGTACACAGCCCGCACCTTGACGAGCGTTGCAAAGAGCCGGCAAACATACCCCCAGCAGTAAATCATAAACCAGCCGACAAAGAGGTACACTAAATAATCAAAGCGCTGAACCGAAAAAATATAGCCCAGCAGCATAATACGCAAGGGGCTAAAAATTCCCGAAATAACTTCGCCGCTCAATCCAAGAGCCAAATCTTTTTTTTGTTTTGCGATAATGTGCCACCATGGCTGGCGAAAATCTACAGGAAATACTGTAATTCGCGGAAACATCCAACCATAGAACATGCGCATAAAATTCAACAGACCCTTCATGGGTATCCTTTTCAGCAAACATATATCGAAATGATCCATGTATTGGCATAAGGATATCGAAGGATCCAGCTAAAAAACAAGCATTATTAGACTTTTTTCGAAACTACCCGATCGCACTTCTCGATACATTTTGCTCATAGAGCAAAACACTCGAAGCGAAGGGATCTTGAGGCTCTCTTACCCGTCCGTCTCGAGTGTTTCGCACAGCACTTCAGTGCGCAGCGAAATGTATCGAAAGATACGGACGTGAATCTCGTCAATAGCGAGGTTCAAAAGAGGTCTTTTTAATGATTAACGACTAATAATTACTTCTTTAAAGTGGCTGTGGTGAGATGGTTCAAGCAAAATCGCAGGCTTACTTAAAAGATATTTATTGAAGAAATCAACCAATAACTTATTAGTAATTTCTACTGCTCGCAATGGAGGAATAGAGCCTGTGTTTAGACCAAAATACTCAAGAAATCCTAACAAGAAAGAAGAGTCTTTCACCAGTAGCACATCAGTAAAAGTATTATGACCACCACCAAGAAAATAGACGTAGTAAGCATCTGCCCCAAGTGCACGAATATTGCCACAAAGGTTGATGTTACCAAAATTAAAAATGCTCTTTAAATATGATTCTTCTTCTCTAGTCATGCGCTTCGCTACAAGCTCTTGTTCTGTCAGACGACTATTCGTTCGATTAATAGAACCTTCAGCAATCATCGCCATGTATGGCTTTTTAAAACCCTCTTCATAGTCGCTACCGAAAAGAGGCCCATCCATATTTACCGCGACTTTAACACGGTCATCACGACGACACATCTGTGTAGCAGTAGCACCGCCCATTGAGTGCCCAAGCATACCAATCTTATCCAGATCGAGTTTGTGATAAAACATGTTATTTTGTGGTTTATTTTGTTCATTACAAAGCGCTTCTATTTGACCAAGCACAAAACTTACATCTTGCTGCCAAATATTAACAATCTTAGTAAATTCCTTGCATTTATCAGATGCATGCCAATCAAATTTTAATGGATACATCCGACCATCAGGAAACACTGTCAAGCTACAAGCAAATGTATGGTTTATACCAACTACTATAAAACCATGACTCGCAAGGTTTTCGGCATGAACTGTTTGCAACGACACCATACTACTAAGACCATGGCACAAAACGATTACAGGAAATTTTTGCTTACGCTCTAAAAGAGGGGCATTTTCAAGAGCATGGCACTTAATATCGACAACGAGATAATCAAGGACAATCTGCGGCACATAAAAGGCCTCACTAGCCATACTTTTCATGTGAGGCATGATATCTGGCAAATAATGCGCCGTTGCTCCTGTAGCCTTATTAGAGGTTGGATACCAAACCTGAATCATAAGCTCACGAAATAAGCTTTGATCGTACGGGTCTAACCGATCACGATCAATCATATGATACCTACCGGTACCAACAGCATACTCACCTGTCGGCTTAGGAAAATCATAGCCAGCAAAAACTATGGGTACATTTAATATTAAAACAAATAAAATTTTTATCAGTTTCTTCAATGTCATTGCATTCACCTTAAAAAACAGGCCGGTATCTTTCCAGCACTCAAACGCTGGCGAGGGTGAATCATAGCACCAACAAAAGATTTCGCAACAGTATCACCCAAGTAAAAAAAGTTTCAGTCGTAAAAAAAGGTAGCGCTTTGGGCTTCATCTTTCGACTTTATGAAAATGTTATGGAGAGCTAGCGAGCATAGGTGAGCTTGCCATACACACTGTCATATTTCAGATCAACACGCTCCCTAACTCGATTCTCTTTGTCAAAAATATCGCATTGTGCAAACGGTCTTGCATATAAATGCAATGATATTGCAGGAGCTTGTGTCAGATTTTCAACGCGATGGATAACGGCTGGCCCGTCAACAAAGCCAGGCCCTCCTACCTCACTGCAATCAATATCTACAAACACTTCAGAGTCGACTGACTTGAGACTGTAGTTCGAAAAATACAACTCACCAGCCTCAACCCGCATCCAACATTTTTCACCCTCATGCCCATGGATGGGACTTTTTTGCTGTGGAGACCAGCAGAGCAATAACACCTCATATTCAGGCCTTTTATGCAAAAGATTGCGCGTGTAACGCTGCTCAGAGAGAAAAGTATATGGCTCTAACATTTCTTGATCAAAAGGATGCTGCTTAAATAGCTGCGTCACTTCTTCGTTTGGAAAATTTTTACCTGCTAACACATCTAGGTCTGAAATAAAGGCCTGAAGTCCTGATGGCATAGAAACTACTCGAGCACCTTTCATGATTCATCCTTTTTCAAAATAGTGCCCTCTATATAAACCCTGCTGGATTAAATAGAGGGCACTATAAAACTCTTCATTCTAAGAAAATGTCATACAACATCTAAAATATGGAAGCTGCAATTATTTCGCAGTCAAACCATCGCGATCAAAGAGGAATTCACCAACACCTGAACCAAGGCGTTTGATCACGGTCAGGTAGCCATTTAGTTCTTGTTCAGCATGAAGCTGATCTTCATAAAAAACATCTTCTAGAAACATTGCCAAATGAGCATCACCAGATTCGTCTGCCGCATTATGAATGACACGAACCGATGTAAAAACAGCTTGTTCAAAGCGCAACGCAAGCTCAAATGCTTGCTGTAGGGTCAAATTTTTATCGGTATTAAATGCTTTAAGATCTCGAAATGTAGGCTTAATCCCACGCATAATCAAGTAGTCTTGAAATTTTTTTGAATGATCTACTTCCTCAGCAGCCATCGCATAAAAATATTTTGCTACATTAAACATAGCAACATCAGGATGCGCGAAATGACATGCCAATGCCTGATACGCGTAAAAAGCCTCAAGCTCTTTTGCTATTTGTTCAAGGATAGTGGTAACACACTGTTGGCTTAGAGGATGTGACGGTTGCATAAAAACTCCTTTATTACTGGTTACTGGTTACTGGTTTAAATAGGACTCAAGGGCTTGCTCATCCCACAATCCATTAAGATACACTTCAAATGCCAACCAACGCAACAATGAATCAACAAGAGCACTACCGTTGTTTCTATCACGATCAGCAGCAGAACCAACAGGCTCACGCAAAATGATTCGCACGCGTCGAAAAGTTCATTGCAAAAAAACTCTTGGCTTATCACCACAAAAACCGGCTTTACATGACAACCACACGGCATCACTTTCATCTTTTATTCTACATTTGAAAAAAAGAAGCAGAACAGCGACCTGAAAATAAGCTCATGATTATTAACATTTTTGCAAGTAAAAACCTCATTAAACACGCCTCTTAAAAAGAGGCTGAAACGTGTTGCATTATTACCTGTTTTTTGTAAAGATGCTACCACTTTATTGTAGGTTTTAGCCTTTATATAGAAGGATATTTAAGGATGTTGATGGATACTAAAGAGCTTTTACGCATTGCTCATGCAGCAAAAGCAAAAGCTCATGCTCCTTACTCTAATTTCTTTGTAGGAACAGCATTGCTAGCTAGTTCAGGCAATGTTTATGATGGTTGCAATATAGAAAATTCTTCATACGGTGCAACTATCTGCGCTGAACGCGTAGCAATGGTTAAAGCTGTTTCATGCGGAGAGCGCGAATTTGAAGCAATTGCAATCGTAGCCTCAAGCAAAGAATTTACCTATCCATGCGGCCTTTGTCGCCAATTTATGTCAGAATTTGGCATTAATTTAAAAATTATTGTTGAAGAAGGCACGGAAATTCGCGAACAAAGATTACGCGAGCTTCTACCATATGCTTTTGTTTTATTTGAAAAAGGCGATGAAAAATCACCTGTTGTTCAACGAAACAATTTTTCCTGTATTCAATAATTTATTTATTATTGAGAAGAGAGCGGATCCAGAATTAAATTCTGGATCCGCTCTCTTCTCAATAATTCTTACTTAACTCGGCTAAAAACTGCCCAATTATTTGCAATCAACTCAATTTTTTGTATCACCACCCGGTCATCAATCAAAACATCATTTATTAAAATGGCTGGATCAAAATTCTTAAATTGCATTACTTCAAATAACTCCGGAGCTCCAATTGCCATTCTCAATACAGCCTGACATGGAGCTGCTGTCCCTATTTGTACGGGCTGACCAATAAGGCATAACGTCTTAGCAACATCACTAGCTTGCACGGTCAATCCCGGCAATAAAGGGCGTAAGTCAAGTGTCATGAGCTGATGAACCTTGCGTAGCTGGGCTATATTGAGGTAATTATTTTCACCAGCCTCTGTTGTTGCACGTACACCAAACGAAACGACTGAATTACATTTACCAATATTTTCAGCCAATACTCCAGAAGGTTCACTGTTAGTAATATTTTCAAGAAGTGTCAATCTTTGCGAACGATCAACAAACGTTCGTACATCGCGAGCCCACACCGCAAGCCAAGGATCCCTCCTCAATGAGTTAGTCGTATAAAAACGGCTAGCTTCAGCCAGCGCCGCTTGCCATCGCAAAACCAATCCTACGTTATACCAGCCTGGTAACGCCTGCTTAAAATTATCAAAATATTCGTCACAGTCAGCTTGTGTAAAATAATCACCCAACCCTGCAGGAATTTTTTCTGCTAGTACCTGCCCGAAAGATGCAGCTTCATCTTTTGGTATAAGCACGGCGCCTGAAAAAGAAGGGCCTCCTAAAAATTTTGATCCGGTTATCAGCACCCAAAAACCCTTATCAAGCCAGCTGCTTACAACCGGCTCATCCATCCTTAACTGTGCTGCATCAATCACAACTACCAGTTTATCTTTGTACAAGCTCTTCATCGCTTGTACAAAGATTTCTCTCGGAGCACCAATACCTGTTTTGCACGCATGCACCATATGTAAAACGCCAATTTGCCCTTCTTGCTCAATTGCTTTTTGCAAAATAGTTGCAATGCTATTTTCCAGTTCATCAGCAGGAATAACAACGCCCTGCTCATCACGTATTTTGAGCTCTAATACAGCTACTTCGCTACCAGTTACACCAGTAATCGATGTACCATTCACTACCGAATTACCAGATGGAACCAATGAGCTAAAATGTTTTAGCCCTGCCGCTAATGCAGTACCGCTACCAACCTCACCGCTAGCAATCACAATATTAGTCACTAAAGGATTCGCCTCACTATCCCTTTCAATGCGCCATAATGAATGTCGCGCAAGCGCTGCAAAAGCTGGCAACATCTCTGCATCAGATCCTGATGGCGTAGTTATTACGGAGCACGGCTTAAGCGCCCTTGATCCCCAAAAATGCTTAATTTCTGCCCTCACCGCATGCATAGATAAATCAAAAATCTTCTCAGCAGAGCCTTCTGCTTGAGCCGAACGCAAACGGCCAAACAATTTTCTGGCCGCATCAAAACCACTTAATGATATACTTGAGCTTGTGGAACTTGATCGTGCAATCGTGCAAGGATGGTAAAAAGGACCAGTAAAATATTTATTCACCGCAGCACCAGCAGGGATAATTATTCGATCATCACCCCCCAGCGTCATCGCTACTTCAAGCGGTTGAGCCAATACTTGTGCAAGATGTTCAACACACTCACTAACAGCAGGACTAAGGCATAACAAGATAAATCCAACAACCTGAATTATAATTTTAGATTTCATTTGACCTCTTTATTGAATGCAAAAGTTATGCCAAAAAATCCTATCAATAATTGCCATTCCTTAGGCGTTATGACTTATCGTTTTCCAATACCAACATTTTCACGTACGCACGAGCCATTGCTCCAGCCATGAGACTACGCATACCACGCTCATCAGCATCAGACAAGGTCAATTCTTTGGCAGGTAATTGCTTAAGATCGGGGCGGTATTGCGATACATGTTTAAGCGTTAGTATTGAATATTCATCAAGCGCTTTTGGCGCTAATTTCCACCAATGCTCAAAAAATTTAACCTTGATGGCATCTTTATCATGCACCAAAGCAAACACCGCACGAATGGTTGGATCATATTTTTTACCAAGAACGGTAATTGTGCGTGATGGCGCAAACGCTTCAACAATAAACTGCTTATTAGTATCCCCAAACCAATATGAATAACTTTGCGTATCCGTTGGACGATAGTTAAATGTAGTAGGGTGAGAATGATTGTATACAACGCGGGCTGTTAAAATACGGCGCAAATCAGTATCTAAATGTTCACGAGAAGTCATAATTACACCGTTGCTCATACCTGAATCAACAGGCTTAATCACAAAAAATTCACCGCCAATATCGCTAATAATTTGTTTTGCTAACCCGCTTTCATAACGCTTAGGATAAAACTTGCATGCGGGTCTAAAAAAAGCTGTTTCTTTGCTTGATCGAAATAAAATATCATTGAGCTCTTTACTTGCTGCAAAAGGTCTTGAAGCACAGTCTAAAACCAAAAAATCCGGGTAATCTTTTTTAAATTTCTCTAAGGCGCGCAAATGACTAGGCTCGCGATCATCACGATATTTATAAACAACAATTGCTTTATAATCCTTCACTCCTGAGCCATCGCCAGATCGCTCTAAACTCGCCAGCGCTTGAAAATCAGGCCGAGCCTTAAGCTCTTGAACCGACCATGCCCATAAGCCACTTTTTTTCATAAAATCTGGCCAAGCAATTTTTTCATTAAGCGAAATACCAATTTTGTTAATTGGATTATTAGATGGACCTGGCCCTACATAAAAAACAGGCAGCCCTAATGAAGTAGCATATTTCCAAAACCCCTTCCAAATACGCCCCTCTTCAAAGATGGCATCAAATGAGCGGAATCCTCCATTTTTACCTTCGCCAAGTTCCAAAATTTTAAGATGTTCGCCATCGTATTTTAGATCAGCAAAAAGATATGAAATCTCAGCTCTACGCTTAGTGGTACGTCCAGCCGACTCTTTTATTTCACTAAGCTTTTTTGTAAGGCTTTTTCCCGTCAAGCCATTAAACACAGATCGCTGATCAAGTATAGGAAAACGCAGAGCTTGAGCAGCGCCATCTAAACCCTCTGTTAGCGGCAACTCAGGCACTACTACCTGAATCTTTTTTACAAGATCAGAATAGCTGAAAATAAACTCATCAGGCGATTCAGCAATACAGCGAACTGCATTTCCCATAGCCGCTAATAACAATAATAAAACGTACTTCACCATTGCTCCTTTTTTTATTATCCCCGCCCAGCAACCTACTCTCTCACTATACAACGCCATAGACTTCTTTACGTTCGCACTTCTCGATACACTTCCCCCTCTTCTCGATACATTTTGCCCTCTTCTCGATACATTTTGCCATACACTTCTATATATGGCGAAATGTATCGAGAGATACAGACCGCAATCGCTTCAATAGTAACCATCTTTTTATGAACCGACCCTCGTTACCATAAAGGATGTGTCAGCACATAACTATACATCACTTGCAACGACGGAATCATTACTGCATCAAGCTTTGCAAGGTCATCGACACTTACTTCTAAATCTTTTGGATTTAACCGTGAAAGGTCATTTCTATACTTTGACACATGTTTTTCTGTTAATGATTCATCATCATCCAGACCAAAAGCCGGCACTTTCCAAAACGCCGTTAATCGCTTAACCGTAGTATGCACCCCGTCTGAGACCATCATCCAAATAGCGCGCATGCTTGGATCATAACGTTTACCACTGACCATTAATTCTTGCGACGGTGCGTATGATTCCACAATAAATTGATCATTTGGATCACATTTCCAGTAGTCAAACGTCATAGTATGATCTGGTCGATACGTACCACGGTTTGTACATTCAGGATTTGATTCCGATGCACTGATAATGCGCTTTAATGTCTGATTCAACTCTGCAGCTGTTACCATAATTACACCGTTACTGCGAGATGAATTCAGTGGCTTTATAACAAATCGATCACCACCAAGATCTTTTTTAATAGCAGCTGCAAGCTTAGGGTAATAAAATTTGCGATAAATTTTTGTATTTGGTCGTAATCCCTCCAAACCGGCATTACACAACAAGACATGGCTCTTTTTTTTGTCGATAGAAAAACTACGCATATACCGATTAATCAAAACCGCTTGAGGATTTGCATAAGCAAATTCACGCAGTGGCGACGTGCCGGTATCTTCCATTTTATAAAGCACAATTGCCTTGGCAGGAAACGACGCCCCATCTCTACGATTTTTTTCCATTACCGCACGAAATAATTTAAAATTTTGCAAAGCATGTAATGAGGGCAAAAACATCCCTCCGCGCGCTTTAAAATCACTAAAAGCAACATGATCAATATCGTTATGAGAAAAAGAGTTTCCCGGAGCTTTGTGCGGCTGTGGCCCAACATACCAGACTGGAACATTGAGCGTAAATAGTTCTTCCCAGAAAGCGCGCCACACCCCACCTTTAGAAAAAACATAATCATAGGCACGCAAACCAGCTTGTGGAGCATCTTGAAACTCTAAAATTTTAATATTCCCGTGATCAAATTTAAGATCAATCGCCAGAAATGTAACATCCACTGGCAATGAAGAAAAACTCTCACTGCCAATAAATAGAAGTAGCACCGCTAGCAAGCCTATCCTCTTTACCATGACTCTCCCTTTTTTCTTGGTTATAGGAAAACCTACGAACAAATTAAAAACATTATCAAAGAACCGCAGAAAACAAACTCATTTTAATCGTATCAAAAAATTGCAGTACCACAATGTGAAGAATAAAGAATACACGGCATGTGCAAATCTTTGCACAATAGTGGCGAAAAAGTCCTCGTAGATTCAAGAATCTTGTCCTAAACCTACTAAATAATTTACGGTTATTTTTAACTAAAGCCTAATTCTCAAGGATTGAAAAGGTATTCTCTTTATGAAGAAATTACGATTAAGATCGATACTTATTATTAATGCTGTTATAGCTTTTGCCCTGATTTCTTGTCAGTATTTTGCATCATAATTGTTCAGGCTCAGGATATAGATGGAACGTTAAAGAAAATTCTTGCACATCTCCCTGCCTCTAAAAACAATAATAAAGTCTATGCACCTTTTGATAAAACAGAAACATTTGAATGCTGGAAGCATCATCCTAATGACGTTTTTATGGTTGAATCTTTTGAAGAATAAAAATCCATAAAAATCCGTGGGGACTTGTACAATCCCACCATGCGCGTAGTTTTTGTGTTACGGCATGAGCAAGGTAAAATTTATACAACTATTCTTGGCGGATACTGGGAAATCCCTGCAAAGCAACTGTCAGACAATAAAGCAACGCTTACCGAAAAGCATAAAACGGTACTTATGACACCAAAGGAACAGGCTCGCTGCATAGGGTTAGAAGTGTCTGAAGACGATTTCGCTTCTGTTAAAACGCTTTTACATGAAGCTCTGCCAAAAAATTATGAGCTCATGCTACAAAAAACGCACAGCTCACCCTTATCAATGTGAGCTTTATTAGTTAGCAAACCCAAAGGGACAATTAGCGTTAAAAATACCAAGCCATGGCAAAGCCTTCTTGGAACAAAGCATCTGCGTTTAGAATAATGAGAATCTAAAATTATTCTGATTCTCACTTAAATGACGAAGGGTCCTGAAATAAATTCAGGAGCCTTCGTCATTTAAAAAAAACTCAGCTTTGGCCGTTATTTTACAAGCATATAAAACATTTTTAAACAGCTGCCATGGGTACTTCAGGAGTTAATTCAGCCTGCACAAGTTCAGCGGTCAAATTAACAGGACTTGATGCCAAAATGCGCACCAAAACAAATGAGTCTATAAGGCTATCAGGCCCTTCTAGCAAAACTCTAACATTGCCTGGCGTACGGGCTAGAAGCTTGCCGTCGTTAAAACGCTTTTCGACCAGTACTTCATAGACCCTGCCAACATGCTTAGTGTAAACCTCTGCCCCTATTTCAATCTGGCAAGATTGCAGTCTGTCGAGGCGGCGACTTTTTACCTCTTGAGGGATGTCGTCTTCCATGGTGCGTGAAGCAAGCGTGTGCTTGCGCGGGGAATAATTAAACGAGTAAATCCAATCAAAGCGTATCTCTTCGATAGCCTTCATTGTCTGTTCAAAATCTTCTTCTGTTTCTCCTGGAAAACCAACAATGATATCGGTTGAGATCACAGCATCAGGCATGCGTGTACGTAGCCACCCTATTTGCTCTTTAAATTGCTCAATCGTGTAGTTGCGCTTCATAAGCTCAAGCACGGCGTTCGAACCAGCTTGCAATGGGAAATGTACATAGGGAGGAATACGATCAGGATACTGAGCGATAACATCAAATAATTCCACCGTCATATCTTGCGGATGTGGGCTTACCCAGCGTACCCAAAATTTACCCTCAAGTGCTGCAACACGGCGCAACAGCTCTGAGAACATAAAGCCTGTTTCAGGATCTTTATATGAGTTTACGTTTTGACCAATCAAGGTAACTTCTTTGCTCCCGTTAGCCACGTCATGCGCGACACGATCAATAATTTCCTGCATCGGATAGCTCACTTCACGACCACGCGTAAAAGGAACAATGCAGTACGCACAAAATTTGTTACATCCGGTCATGATGTTGATAAACGAGCGATTCAGCTCCTTGGAGCGTGTGGTAATACTCTTGCTGGTAGCTTGACGCTTAAAGATACCCATACTGCCCATCATGCGGCTTGGTTTGAGTAGTGATGGCCCTTGTTGTACTACTTTTTTGATATCCCGATCTTGATTTTTAGCAGGCTCGATTACCACGCCAGAATCATCAAATACTTGCTTGGTAGTCTCAAGCTTAACAATCAGATCTGCAAGGTAGGATTCTAATACTTTGTAATCCTCTTTAGCGCCGTAGACAAAATTAATCAGATCAAAGCGTTTATAAATTTCGTCACGTTTATAACTAGCCACGCAGCCAATAACGCCGATCTTCATGAACTGCTTGCTCTTTTTCATGATGCATAGCCGCCCTAGATAGGTATAGAGCTTCTGCTCAGCTTTTTCACGCACAGCACAGGTGTTAACAATGACAACATCTGCCTCTTCTTCGGAGGTCACATCATTGCACCCAATCGATTTAAGAAATGATGCAAGACCTTCTGAGTCAGCTACGTTTGCTTGGCAGCCATATGTTTTAAAGAAAAAATTGATCATAATTTTATTCCTACCAAAGAAAAATCGCACAAAGTGCGTAGTATATCGCAATAGGCCGCGAATTCAAGGCAAACCAGCAACTTGGCACCTGCAGCAAAAAACGGTACACTTGTCCGGTCTTTATAAACCATTGATTGCAACAACTTACTGTAGAAAGGGTCTGTATGGCACTAAAAGCTGGGCTCGTTGGCCTTCCCAACGTAGGAAAATCCACCTTGTTTAACGCACTAACCAAATCGAGCATCCCGGCCGCAAACTACCCTTTTTGCACCGTTGATCCAAATATCGCTATCACCAACGTACCAGACAAGCGCATACCGGTGCTGATGACTGCGTTTAAATCACAAAAACCAATCCCAACCACCATGCAATTCGTCGACATCGCTGGCCTAGTAAAAGGCGCATCGACCGGTGAAGGATTGGGCAACCAATTTCTTGGTCATATCATGGACGTGAATCTTATCCTACATGTCATGCGTTGTTTTGAAGATGAAGAAATCACACACGTACATAACAAAGTTGATCCTTTGTCTGATTTCGAAACTATCATGACAGAGCTTATGCTTAAAGATTTAGAGTCAGTACTCAAGCGTGAAGAAAAAGTAATGGGCTTTATCAAAAGCGCGAAGAACAAGCAAGCAACCCCTGCTCAGATTAAGGAATGGGAAGCTGAAAAAGTCATGATCGATAGCCTTAAGCTTGCACTCGATGCTGTCGACCTCAATAAGGTCCAAGCACTAGGGCTAGACATAGTAGCTGCCAACATGACCTCCCTACAATTAATTAGCAGCAAAAACTTCCTCCTCATTGCCAACGTCAGCGAAGATGATTACATGGGGGCGGCATACAAGGAAAACAAGTACTATCAAGCTTTAGTTAAAAAATTTGGTGCTGATCGCGTAATTGCAATATCAGCAAAGATTGAATCTGAACTCGCTCAAATGAGTGATGACGAAGCAAATGAGATGATGGAATCACTAGGCATCACAGAAAAAGGCTTAGCGAGCATCATTACCCGCGGCTATGACAATCTCGATCTCATTACTTTTTTCACCTGCGGCCCTAAAGAAGCTCATGCTTGGAGTATCAAGCGAGGTACATCCGTTCCTAAAGCTGCGGGCGAAATTCACTCAGACCTTGAGCGCGGTTTTATTTGCGCTGAAGTGTACAACTACAAAGATATTGTTGATTTTGGTACTGAAGCAAAAGTTAAAGAAAATGGCAGATTTCGCACTGAAGGCAAAGATTACATCGTACAAGACGGTGATTTGTTGAACATTCGCTTTAACGTTTAGTTGTTCGCACTTCTCGATACATTTTGCCCTATGGGCAAAACACTCGAAGCGAACGTTAATAGAAATGCCTCGTGCATTTAATTTCGAGTATTTTGGCTGAAGATTTTTGTTATTTTAAACTCTCTTTCCGTCCGTCTCGAGTGTTTCGCGCAGCGAAAAGTATCGAGAGATACGGACGGCAACAGAAGGATATGTTCGAATCGAAGAAAGATGTTGCTAACGTTTAGCTGGATATTTAGCAAAAAATATCCAATAAAATACGTAAACGATAAGTCCCCGTACCGCCATCGCAAGTGTCGGTATGGGGACACATTCTATTACCCCGCCGACAAGCTCAAAGACTTGTGCTGCGGCAGTCAAGCTAGCAAACCAGAAACTAAAGCCAAAGGTAGTTTTAGTTCTAAAGATTTTGATCAGCTGAGGCACTGGATTAATCGCAAATGCCATAAATGAAATCCAGCCAGCAATGTTTGCCACCAATTGTTGGTGCACAGGAACAAAATACAGCATGCCCAAAATAGCTGCAAAGCTACCAACAATCGCTAAGTTGAATCCTTGTGATTTTTTCAAGCCATCATAGTACAATCGCTGACCCAGCAGTACCATCATAAAACCGGTTTCAATCGGCACCATGATGAGATATGGATAGGCAAATGGCTGCAAAAAAACATACAGCAACATAAGCCAATACCCGGTGCAGTAGCACCAGATAAACATATCGCTTATTCCACGAGCGCTTTTAATTTGATAATTAACAACGATCTGCGGTATAAAGCTCCCGCTATACAGCAAGAGCGATACCCAAATGAGTATCATGCTGAACGAAAGTACCATAGGCCCTCTTTACTTCTTTGTATGAGTTATACGCTCATGTTCAAGCGTTTCCCACGCAAGCCAAGCCTCTTTAAGCTGCTTTTCAGCATCTTGTGCTCGTTTTGCAACTTCATTGTACCCAGGGGTACCGTAGGTGTGCTCTGCATAATCTTTATGGCATAGGGCAATATCTTGTTCACACTTTGCAATTGTTCGTTCAAGACGTTGCAACTGCTTTGATAATTCGTAAGTGCGCTTGCTATCAGCTGAGTCTTCAGCTGATGGCTGTTTATTTTCTTTTTCTGGCGATTGCTTAGCTGCAGCTGCTGCTAATGCTACGGCAGACTTATGCATTTTTTGTTCTTTGGCATATAAAAATGCTTCATAGTTGCCTTCGTACATGGTCGTACCAGCCGGCTCAAGCTCAATAATTTTGGTCGACAAACGATCAAGAAAATCTCGATCATGCGAAACAAAAAGTACCGTGCCGTCATAGCCCTTTAAAGCTTCAAGCAAGATTTCTTTAGACTGGATGTCCAAATGGTTTGTTGGTTCATCGAGTACTAGGAAATTTGCGCCTTGAAGGAGCACTTTTACCATAGCGATTCGGTTTTTTTCACCACCACTAAGAACACCAATTTTTTTATTTACGCTATCGCCGGAGAATAAGAACGACCCTAGCAATGCGCGTATGCGTTGGCGAGCTTCAATAGAAGTACATGCATCTTCTGCAATTTCTAAAATTGTTTTTTTAGGATCAAGCACGAGGCCTTGGTCCTGCTCAAAGAATGCCCAGGTTACTTGATGACCAAACTCAATTGTACCAGCATCATGCGACAATCGATTAACCATGATATGGAGGAGTGTTGACTTACCCACACCGTTAGCAGCAACCAGCGCCACTTTATCATCACGGATGATTTCAAGCGTAGCATCGTCAAAAATTTTCTTTTCGCCAAAGGCTTTTTTTACACCTTCAACAGTTACCACAACCCTGCCAGCTCGTGCTACTTTGCTCAGCTTGATATTGATATTTGATTGATCTGGCGGCAGCTCAATTTTATCCATACGCTCAATGCCTTTGAGCAAACTTTGTGCAAATGATGCCTTGCTCGCCTTAGCACGAAATTTATAAACAAGTTCCATTTTATGCTTAATTTCACGTTGCTGCGCAGCATAATCAGATTCAAGTCGTTCCTTAACCGCAGCGCTTTCTTCTAGGAAATATGAATAGTTACCTGGATAGAAAGTACCTTTGCCACGCTCAAGTGCGTAGATGGTCTTACATACGTTATCGAGGAAATAACGATCATGCGATACAAGTAAAAAACCAAAAGGAGCTCGTGCTAAAAATTGAATAAACCAATCTTTGGCAACAATGTCCAAATGGTTAGTGGGTTCATCAAGTAGATAAAAATCAGCTTTTTGTAGCAAGAGCTTTGCAAGAACTACACGCATTCTCCAGCCCAAACTGAGCTCATCAACACGCGAGTGAATTCGCTCCTCGCTAAAACCGAGGCCTTTAAGAATTGCTAGGCCTTCAATGCGTTTCTCATCAATGGAAGCGCCCGATAAGACTTCACAAATTTCTACGTAACGCTCAAAATCAACATCTTCTGCGTCACCGCTAGCAAATTTCGCTTCAAGCACCACTTGCTCACGCAGCATGTCTACTTCATGCGCCCAGACCGTCATAATTTCATCAATTACCAGAAGCTGTGATTCTAGAGTTACTTCTTGCGGTAAATAGCCAAGCTTTTTGCCAGACTCACAAGTGATAGAGCCTGAATCAGGCTTTAAATCGCCCGATAAAATTTTTAAAAGCGTTGATTTGCCAGCACCATTAGCGCCAACAAGACCAATTTTTTGGTTACTTTGCATTGAGAACGAAAGACGATCAAACAAAACACGCTGCCCGAATTCGAGCAGTAATTCAGAAACTAGCAACATGAGAATCCCTTGGTTGGTTGAGGCTTATGCCGAAGATGATTTTTTAATTATAGCGCAAAAAACCTTCTACGTCACTCAAACAAAAATATTTTGCTGTTTTTAGCGTGAAAAAGGCCACCAACAGGGGATAAGACCTTGGTACCATCATTTCATTGTCAAATCAAAAATTATCTAACTGAATAGTTTAGAACTTGATTTTACCACGATGAATTGCTTAGGCCAGATCCTCGCCCCTCGATCAAGCCGAGGGCAGGCTTTCGCGAGGACGACGGAATGGGGAGAGAGTTTTTTAATTGATTTCTTGGATTCTAATTTTAGGCGGCAAAAAGTGCCAATTATACTGGTTTTAAAAGGGTAATTATTATATTGACTTGCTTGAAGTATGAGAATAATATCCCACATCAAGGATATCTGAATTACTGGATTTATATTGCTGCGCAGCAATTCCATCAATAACACGATTAACATGATGTGTAACTATCGGTTAACAATGTTCTAAAGAGGAATATAAAAATGTTCAGAACAAACCTTGAGCCTTCAAATCAATCGTCATCAACTACATCAGTTGTCACCACTATCTTTAAACAGTTCAAAGC
>CAMATL010000009.1 GCA_945861145.1 candidate division TM6 bacterium GW2011_GWF2_37_49
GTGGTGATTGATGAAGTCGTAGCCATGTTTATGATTTGCTATTTACTGCCGCTACACAGCATGCTCTGGTACGGGCTTGCATGTCTTGTGTTTCGTGGCTTCGATATTTTTAAGCCCTATCCAGTCAATGTTTTAGATCAACGCATTAAAGGTGGTTTTGGCATCATGCTTGATGATGTTGCTGCTGCAGTCTATACCGTTCTGGTTGTGTTTATTCTTTTACAATTCGCTTAGGGCGGATTTCTTTTTTGCTGATTTTTTATAGCTTTATCGCTATTTTTGTAGCTTCTGATATACTTTCCAGATTGTGGTAATTGGCCAACATTTTGCTAGTCTTTTGATGTTACATGACTAGCTATATGAGGGAAAAAGTATGGCTGGTGATGTGAATAATAAGCAAGATCTTGTAGTGCCTGGCGTTTCGATATTATCAATCGAAAAAGAGCTGCGCACTTCCTTCCTTGACTATGCAATGTCGGTGATTGTTAGCCGCGCGTTGCCTGATGTGCGCGATGGCTTAAAGCCGGTGCATCGTCGGATTTTGTATGCTATGCATAAGTTGGGTTATTACAACGATAAACAATATCGTAAATCAGCAACTGTAGTTGGTGACGTAATTGGTCATTATCACCCACATGGCGACTCAGCGATTTATCAATCAATGGTAGGGATGGTACAGCTATTTTCTAAGCGGTACCCGCTACTTGATGGGCAAGGTAACTGGGGTTCGATTGATGGTGATAACGCAGCGGCAATGCGATACACTGAAGTGCGGATGGCAAAAATAGCGCGTGAAGTGCTTGCTGATATCGAAAAAGATACCGTGCCGTTTGTTCCAAACTTTGATGAATCTACCGTTGAGCCAACGTTGCTCCCGAGCAGACTACCAAATTTACTTGTTAATGGTTCCACCGGTATTGCGGTGGGGATGGCTACTTCGATACCGCCACATAATCTGACTGAGATTGTTAGTGCTTGTATTGAATTGTTGAGCAATCCTGCGATGACCGAAGATCGGTTGTTTGAGCTGGTACCTGCGCCTGATTTTCCAACAGGCGGTATTATTTGTGGTCGTGGCGGCGTTGTTAAAGCGTATCGTACAGGCTGTGGCCGCGTGATTGTTCGTGGTGTTGTCGATATTGAAGAATCTCGTAAAACACCAGCACTCGTGGTATCTCAGCTGCCTTACCAAGTAAACAAAGCAGACTTGATTATTAAGATTGCTGACTTGGTTAAAGAAAAAGTTATTGAAGGTATCTCCGACATTCGTGATGAGTCTGACAAAGATGGTATTCGTCTAGTCATTGAGCTTAAGCGTGGCGAAGTACCTCAGGTTGTTCTCAACCAGCTCTACAAGCACACAGCGTTGCAATCATCAATCTCGATCATCCTATTGGCGTTGTTACATAACAAGCCGGTGCTTTTCACCCTACGTGAGATGCTAGAGCAATTCTTATTACATCGTCGTGAAATTATTACGCGTCGTACTGAATTTGATTTAGCCAAGAGCCGTGGGCGTGAGCATATCCTTCAAGGTTTGATTATTGCGTTAAGCAGTATTGATGCCGTTATCGTGCTTATCAAAGCATCTCAAACAGCTGAAGAAGCGATCATAGGATTAACAAGAGAATTCATGTTGAGTCCAGAACAAAGCAAGGCGATTCTTGAGATGCGCCTACAGCGCTTAACGGGTCTGGAACAAGGAAAAATTAATGCTGAGCTTGATGAGCTTAGTAAAATTATTGCTAAGCTTTCATTGATCTTAAATGATGAAAGCGAACTTAAGCGTGAAATAACCAAAGAGCTTGAATTAATTCGCAGCGTCTACGGCGACAAACGTAGATCAGTGATTGAAGGTCCAATCGATGAATTAAGCGAAGCCGACTTGATCCCTGACGAAGAAATGCTGGTAACGCTTACGCGCAAAGGCTATATCAAGCGAGTATCTCTTGATACTTATTCAGTGCAGCATCGTGGTGGTAAGGGTAAAAAGGGTATGGCTGATCTTGATGACAATGACGATCTCATGGAAGACGCATTTGTTGCCAAGAATCATGATGAGCTCTTGTTCTTTACCAATACTGGTCGTATTTTCAGTATGACGGTGTTTCAAGTGCCTGAAGGGTCTCGTACCGCCAAAGGCCGCGCAATCGTTAACTTACTTCAATTGCCTGAAGGCGAACGAGTAGTTAAATTGCTTTGTATGCGGAACATGGAAGGCAAATTCATCGTTATGATTACCAAAAAAGGCGTTATCAAGAAAACTGATGCTAATGAATTTGCAAAAATTCGTAGTACCGGTATCCGCGCTGTTGGTCTTAATGATGATGATGAGTTGGCATTTTGTGGTGTGAGCAGTGGTAACGATACCATTGTGATCGCAACCAATAATGGTCAAGGTATTCACTTTAAAGAAACTGAAGTTCGCTGCATGGGTCGTCAAGCTGTGGGTGTACGTGGTATTACCTTACGAGCTGGGGACTTTGTAGTTGGGCTTGAAGTACTTGTAGGTGAAACAGATCTTCTCTTTGCAACCTCTCAAGGGTATGGCAAGCGTGTTGGTGTGGATGAGTTCCGCGTTGCCCATCGTGGCGGGCTTGGTGTTCGCACGATCCCAACAGGCGGGCGTAATGGCTCTGTGATTGGGCTTGCACAGGTAAGTGATAACTCTGAGATCTTATTGATTGATACAAATGGAAAAGTTATCCGTTTGTCGCCGCAAGAAGTTCGCAGCATGGGTCGTCAAGCCAAAGGTGTTCGTTTGGTGCGTCTGGATGCCACTCAAGCGCTAAGCGCATTGCTTGCATTCGAGCCTGAGCCTGAAGTTGTGATAACTCATACGGCTACGCCTCAATTGATGGATATGTCAGGTCTTGAGGCAACGATCTTGCAGAGCCAAGAAGATAAACTCTTAGAAGAAGAGTTAGAAGATTCATCAGATGGTATGTATGAACCTGAAAGCGGTTCTGACGGCGTTGATGAATTAGATAGCTAATCTTGCATAGATGTAACAAAAGGGTCGACTCAGTCGGCCCTTTTTCTTTTGCGCTTGTCGTTCTTGGGGGGCTGTGCTAGAATTCGCAACACTTTCTCCTCCAACGTAAAGGGTTACAGAATATGGACCAGGGTCATCGATTAATTATGCAACTGAATCTCGCCATTGGTGTGGGACCGGGAACTGTTTATCAAGTTCTTTCATTTATTGCTTGTAGCGGCGGGTTGCCAGAAGATTTTTTTACTTCGCCAGAATTTGAGTCACATCAATTGGGCGGCCTTGATTTTGAAGCAATATTTAATTTTACTGAACAGGAGCTTATGACGCGGGTTGGCCTAACGTCTCAAACCGCAAAAGGCTGCTTAGCAGGGCTACAGGATAGTAAATTATTTGATTCTGAATGTGAGCTGCTCGCTCGACACAAAATTGATTGCGTAACGTTGCTTGATGATGATTACCCTGAGCTTTTGCGTACGATCCATTACCCACCACCAGTTCTTTATATGCAGGGTGAACCATTAGATCGACATGCTAAGCGTCTAGCGGTTGTTGGCGCTCGTGCTGCTGACGATTATGCTCAGGCGGTGTTGGCCGCTGTGTTGCCTGATGTTATCGCTCATGGTTGGCAGATTGTGAGTGGTGGTGCTTTGGGTGCTGATGCGTTTGCCCATGAAATTACTGTACAGTCTGGTGGCAGAACTGTTGTGGTGCTGGGGTCGGGTCTTCTTTGCTGGTACCCGCGGCAAAATTATGATCTGTTTGAGCGTGTTATCAAAAGTGGTGGCACGATTGTTTCTACGTTTCCTCTCGAAATGGGTCCAGATAAAGGCCATTTTCCGGCGCGTAATCGCATAATTTCAGGTTTGTCTCAGGGGTGTGTTGTGGTTCAAGCTGCTCGCAAAAGCGGCGCGTTGATCACTTCAAAGTTTGCTCTTGAGCAAGGCCGGCAAATTTTTGCTGTGCCTGGTACTTTGTTTTCGCCGCTTAGCGAAGGGTGTCATGATCTTATTGCCCAGGGAGCTTGCATCGTGACTAGCGTGCAAAGCATTTTAGAGGTGCTTGAAGGAGTAGGGTCAGTAGAGGGGCAACAAAGCTTGGCAGCGTTGCATCCCGCGAAGCGTATAATCGCAAGCCATACCATCACGCTTGGTTATCAAGTGCCAAAAGAAAAAGAACAGGTCGGGCATCCTGTACTTAATTTTTTTGAGGGCGCAATGACGCTTGATCAGCTTGTAGCCAAATCTGCACAAACGCCTCATGAATTGCATGATTTATTATTTACTCTCCAGCTTGAGGGCTTTGTGAAACAAAATTTTGCAGGTCTTTGGGAGCGGTTATGATCCTTCGATACGATTGCGGTGCAATCACTCAGGATTGGCGGGGTTGATGGTATGAAAAAAGATATTTTACTACTTGGATCGCAATCGAGCAGCAGACAAGATCTTTTGCGTGAAACAGGTATTCCCTTTATTTCGATTACTCATCGTAGCACCGAATTAGAAACGGTGTTTGCTGGTGATCTTGAAGCGTATGTAATCGATATTGCTCGTCATAAAATGGCATCATTAATTTTACCGACCGCTGATGAATTAGGGCGTGATACCATAATGGTATTAACAGCTGACAGTCTGGTACAGCATCCAGCCTCAGGGCAGATTTTAGGCAAGCCTCAAGATGAAGCAGACGCTGCGCGTATGTTAGCACTTGCCCGAAGTAGCGAGATGCTCATTATTACTGGCTGTTGCTTGTATGAGTATGTATGGCGTGAGGGTGTGTGGTCTTTACAGCGTGAGCGTGTATGGGCAAATCCTACGTATGTAGAATTTATTGTGCAGGAAAATGAACTTGCTTATTATTTTGCGCGCCTACCGCAAGCCATGTATTCGGCTGGTGCTGGTATTATAGAAGGATTTGGCGCAAATTATTTAAAGTCAGTACGGGGTTCGTTTAGCGGTGGCCGAGGGTTACCAATGTTTGAGCTGCGCGGTGCGCTGCGTGATTTCGGATTTAAATTTTAATAAAAAAAGCTCGCTGATTAAGGCGAGCTTTTTTTATATTTTCTTGAACCAGAAAACGCCTCAATTCACGAGGTCGCTTTTATTTGGCTTCCATGTTTTCAGTATCTGATCAAATACTGCCTCGCGAGAATCTTTATTCGAGTTCTTCTTTGTAGAGGCTTTGTCTGACTTCTCAGGTTCTTCATCTTTCTTAGCGGCGAATTCTTTTGCAAGTAATTGTTTAGCGCGCTGTAACCGCATCTTGATATCGCTTGCTTCCATTTTTTGTTCCCCACTATGATGCTCTGCATCATGGTTAGTATCTAAGTTTTTTGCCAAAGACCGTTCCAAAAACGCGAGAAAATCTAAAATGATCGTTTGAAGCTCTTGTGAAGCATCGCTTGTGCCTCCCTGAGTATCAAATTGAACTTTCTCCATCTCTTGCGCAAGCCCATTTTTAAGCGCTTGCTTGATGAGCGAGTTAAGCATTCCTTTTTCGTGCTTAAGTAGCCAGCCCATGAGGTAAATCAGTTCAAAGGATAATGACAAATGCCTGTCCATAAAGTCTCCTTTCTGCGTGTTGAAGTGCTGTCGCAGGACTAGAGTGCTTCTGTTGTTTAATTGTAGGCTTAAAATGTTTGCAAACATAACCTAATCATTTTCATTATAAAATTTTTTTCTTCACTTTAGAATAAAATTGATAAAAATCTTAAATTTTTTAAGGATTTCGCAAAGTTTTTCAGCCTGGCACTATATATTGTTACTGTTGGTCAAAATATTGTTGTACGCCTCGTGTTATTCCTGCAGCAAGGGTGTTTTGATAGGAAGCTGTCTGTAACATAGCTGCCTCATGTGGATTAGTAACAAAACCTATTTCAACAAGCGTTGTTGGGACGTTGTTATGTAACAAAAGGCGTAGATGGTCAGATTTTAGCCCGCGATCTTTTGCTGCGCAGTTATTTTTACGAAGCGTGTGAATAATCTGTTTTTGTACGCAGGTAGCAAGAGCTTTAGATGCGTCTACCTTGTTTTTTACATATTTATTTATTGCTTCGATAAGCGTTTGGTCTTGTTCTGTGTTAACAAAGTAGTAACCGCCCACATGTGACGGGGGTAATATCCCAGTCTTTGTTAAATAGTATGTTTCTATTCCAGCGCTTTTGCTGCCAATTTTTCCTGATGAATTCAAATGAATCGAGATGAACGCATCAGCTTTAAGCTGATTGGCTAAGTTGCAACGCTTGATTAGAGCTACATTTTGATCCTTGTTACGCGTTAAGTAAACTTGATGACCTGCTGCTTTAAGTTTTTTTACTAATAGTTTTGAAACTTGTAAGGCAATTTCTTTTTCGCATACATTGCCACAGCCTCGGGCACCATGGTCTGATCCTCCGTGACCAGCATCAATAATGATCCGGCGACTGGAAGATTTTTTAGGCAGACCCGCCATGGTTGAAAAATCGTTTTGTACGACATCATTGGTTGCGCACAAAATAGTAGTACCTTGATTAATTTTTTTAAGAGCTTGAATAGAAAACACGTTAACCGTAAAACGATTGCCATTTTTTTCCGGATTGCACCATTGGATGCCGCTTACGTTGCTCCATTTCACAACAAACTGATTTTTGATTTCGGATCTATCTCCGCTAAGCGTAGCGCTTTTAGGAAAGCGTAAGCGCAATACCGCGCCACTGGTTTCTTCTTGTTGTTCATCTAATTCTACTGTTAACCCTTTTTCGCTGAGATTTGTAATTTGTGCCCAATTGTTATGGGTTTGCAGATCGTGTGGTCGAACTTGAGGAAAAAAGAGACTGAGTGTCTGCGTTGTTTCGCAGTAGTGCGGTTTTACCACAGTTGCACGTATAAAATCAAAAAGAAGATGAATGCCAATATCGTCCGAAGAAACCTCAATCCGTTCAATTTTTGTAGATGCATTGATATTTTGCTGTGTGGCTGCTGTGCACACAATGATAAGCAGCGCAAAAAAATTGCCTTGAATAGACATGTTCATAATATCCCCCAACACCAAAACTAGTTGTTTTGTATTTTTCTCCCCTAAGTCGATATTAACAAATTGAAAATTAATTACACAATAGATTGTTAAATTGCCATTTAGCTGGAGGGGTGTTTTCTTAAATATTGCAAATAGATTATAGCTTTTTATCTTGAATTGTTTGTTATTTAGTCTGTTTTGCCATTATGTACAGTGGAAAAAAATCATGATAAGTTAGATGCTCTTTTAAAATTTCATATAGGAATTAGCATGGATATCCAAAAAAATGTCAAACTGTGTGATAAAAATTGGTTTAAAACGGGGGGCGTAGCTCGTTTTTATGCGGAGCCAATTAATGTGCATGATGTTGTAGCAGCAGCGCTTTTCGCGCGTGAAAACAAGCTTGCCATCTTTATTCTTGGTGAGGGTGCAAATATCTTGATTAGCGATGAAGGCTTTGATGGGCTTGTGATAGCGCCAAAAAACAAGCAGCTTATTGTTGATATTGCACGAGCAACTATCACGGTGGGTGCTGGCATGAGCATGCCGCAGCTTATTAGAGATGCGCTTGATCTAGGGCTCTTAGGCCTTGAAGAATTTAGTGGTATTCCGGGTACTGTTGGCGGTTCCGTCTTTATTAATATCCATTATTTTGAATTTCTACTCAGTCAATTTTTGATTGGTGCTACGGTTGTTAACCTAGAAACCGGCGAAATTAAGAAGGTTGATAACGCGTGGTTTAACTTTGGGTACAATCAATCTACCCTGCAGCAAGCGCCATGGTTTTTGTTTGATGCTACCTTTCAGCTAAAATTAGGTGCTGAGCTTGAGACTGCTTATGCGCGGGGTCGTAGTCATGAAATTATTCGCCATCGCAGCCGCCGTTATCCTAAGGAACGAACCTGCGGTAGCTTTTTCAGAAATTTTTTGGCAGAAGAGATTCCTTTTATGCCCGGCAAAGAAAAAGTGTTATTTGTTGCCTACTACCTAGATAAGGTAGGCGTAAAGGGTGCGTTGCGCGTTGGTAATGCTATGGTTTCACACTTGCACGCCAATATGCTGGTAACGATGGAGGGTGCTACATCAGCTGATGTTATAGCTCTAGTGCGTACCATGCAGGAAAAATTGGGTGCAGAGTTTGGCATTACACCACAGCCAGAGTGCCAGTTGATTGGGTTTAAAGAATACCCATTACATCGGTAAGGCAATTACTTTCGCGGATTCAAGATGGAAAAGGCCGGCAATTTGCCGGCCTTAATTTTTAGGGTTTTTCGAAAGAATTTATTACAGCAAAATTACTTGCTGCCATGTGTTGCGGCACTCAGGGTGCGATTTTTAATATCTTCTTCATCGCGTGATGTATTGAGTAAGTTGAGTTTTCTCATTGCTTCTAGCTGAGCAGGACTAATGGTGCTTGTCGTGCTAAAAACAACCCACTTCACATTTTCTGAGTATGGTGGGGCTGTGAGTGATCCATTATAACGAAATGCACTCAACTTTTCTGGTAATAGTAAGTTTGCGGGTGCGATAAGTGTTTCGTCATCTTCTCTGTCGTTGCGTACAAGATCAATAACGAGCTGCATTGCTTCATTATGCTTGTCCAGGGTGAATAAGAGGCTAACTACAGAGAGTTCTGAGTTTGCACTTTGGTGCAAAAAATGAATTTCAAGCGCATATTGCTCATTTTCAAGCAGATGTTCACTTGGAGAATGAAAATGAAATTGTAAAAGTTTGTACTCTTGGCCATCAAGAATTACTGATGGAGCTGTTTTTTCATCCGTTACTTGTAGGAATAATTCATTATTACCAAGCACATGCTTGACCTGTTTTTTGAACTTTATAGCTTGTGCATAATGAATAAATTTGGAATGAGTATTCTCCATTTTCAGTGTCCTATCTCCTTTGAGGTGTATGTTAAGAGGAGTTTTTCCTTTTAGGTAGCAAATCAAACTTAGCATTATTTAATAATAGCAATTATTGCCACTACAAGTAAATTAAACTGATTTTTTTAGGATAGGTTGATCTATCGGCGTAATTATCCTGCAGTAAAAAGGTGAAATAGCCGATATTTGTTAAATTAATTACTCGTAGGGCTTGGTTGTTTGAGGGGGGCAACTGACCATTAATGTTTTAGATATCACCACGCAAGATTGCTTCACGATACAGTCGCATCATATCCATCATAAAATGAACATTGTGAATGGTAGCGAGGGTAAGAATGGCCGGTTCGTGTGCTTTGAGCAAGTGGCTTAAGTAGGCCAAGGTGTAATGTTTGCAGGTGTAGCAGGTGCAATCATGTTCAATTGGTTCAAAGCGTGTACTATTGCCGCTTTTATTTAAACGCAGATGGCCTTGTTTGGTAAACAAGAGCCCGTGGCGTGCAGCTTTGGTTGGATGTGAGCTATCGAAGGTGTCGATGCCTAGCGGGACCATCTTAGGAACTGATTCAAGATCGCCAATGCCGAGTAGATGATTTGGTTTGTCTGTTGGTAGCTCTGGCATAACAAATTCAAGCATCTCAAACATTTCTTCTCGGTTTTTACCTACTGACCCACCGATGGCAAAACCATCAAAAGCTTGGTCGCGTAAGATTGCACAGCTTTGTTTGCGCAGGGCTTTGTCGATGCCGCCATGAATAACTGCGTACAGGGCCTGATCGCTAGGGTGGAGAAGGTGGGTGTCGAGAGACCGTTTTTCCCATCGATGAGTGCGGTCAAATGATCGGCGTAATTTGTCTGTAGTTATATGATAGGGCGGTAATTCGTCAAAGCTGATCATGATGTCGGCACCGATTTTTTTTTGTGCCCGGATGGAGGTCTCAGGTGTAAGTAAGAGCCTGGTCCCATCCTTATAAGAGCGGAAGATTACGCCCTCTTCGGTGATTTTTAAAACTGAGGAGGCATTTTTTTTGGTGCCTTTGCTTTTAATTTCGTCAGCAACCCCGCCGTAGGCAAGGCTAAATACTTGAAAGCCCCCTGAATCAGTAATGATCGGTTGTTTGCGATTAATAAATTGATGTATGCCGCCAGCTTGTTCAACCACGTCTGCACCAGGCTGGATCATAAGGTGATAGGTATTGCAAAACATGAGCTGCATATCGATAGTACTGAGTAGTACGTTATCCAGCGCTTTGAGTGTTCCGTTGGTGCCAACACCGACAAAATTTGGGGTATCTATAATTCCATGTGGGGTGTGAATGCGGCCAACACGAGCGCGTGATTTGGTCGATTGGTAAACGATTTCAAATTTAAATGTTTTGTTTGTCATGTGGTACTAATTTTTTGATAAGTGCGATAAGCGGGATAAAACAACCAATTGAAATGAGTTTGATAACATAACTAAAAATAATAATGTCACTGATACTAGAAACCAATCCGTAGAGTCCTAGTACGGAAAAAAGGATGGTGTCGAGTCCTTCAGAGAGACATAAGGAAATAGTATTGCGTAAGGTGAACCACCGTCCATGGAGCGATTGTGCAAGCCAGCGATATAAAGCATTATCTGCAAGCTGGACGATAAGACAGCTTGTTAATGAGGCAATTGCTAGTCGAGGCATAAAGCCGAGTAGTAATTGGTAGTGCATATCTAGCTTGTCTAACGGACCTGGCATATATAGAAGGTGAATTTGTGTTAGAACGAGATAAAGAAGTAGGATTAAGAAATTGATGTAGATGGCGTCTCGGGCAGCTTTTTTGCCAAACCATTCTTGCATTAAATTGAGCCCAAGCAGCATACCGACGGCCAAGCTATCGCTTGCTGTGACCGTTAAGCCAAAAAGAACGATTTCTTTGCAGACTAAAAGATTAGATAATAAACCAAGGCATGCGATGTAGCTTGTTAATGCTGCGCAGCCAAGACGCAACATAACAATGCAACCAAGTGCGACGCATAAAATCTGGGCTAAAAAGATGACTTCATTTGCGATCATTGATGGGCCATTGGGGCTAAATGTTATTTACAAATTTGACTTTTTTCTTGATACTAGCCACTCATTACAATCTAATGAGATTTGAAAAGTATAAAAGATTTTCATTTTTTTTCCAGCATTTTTGCTGGTTGAGTGGTCTATGTTTGCAGTAAAACTGCTCTGAGGGGTCTTAATAAATGATATCTGTTGGGTGGAATAAAATTGTTGTCGCTGTTGGCGGAGCTTGTTTGGTCGTGGGATTATTGGTATTGTTCCGGTGTAAGCAGGTATGTAGCAAGCCTCATAATATTACTCTAAAGGGCGAACGAAGCATGTTTATTATTCAAGATGATAAAATTACGACGCCTTACGGCTCTTTTGTCGTACAAGAAAAAGTTCTTTTTGACCTTATTCAAAGTGCTGCGTTTCAGCGTATTCGCTACATTCATCAATATGGTGTTATGAAATGGATCAGGAAATCGCCTGAATATAGTCGTTTTAGTCATTGTTTGGGTGTTTGGGCGCTTTTGCGCCGCTACGATGCCCCGCTTAATGAGCAAATTGCCGGCCTTCTGCATGATGTTTCACATACCGTATTTTCCCACTTGGGAGACCACATATTTAATCATCATTCCGCTTATAATTCATACCAAGATGATATTCATGAATGGTTTTTGAGAAAATATTCTATAGATAAAATTTTAGCTAATTACCGTATTGAGCTACGTGATATTTTGCATAAAGCTGCTGGGTATACCATGCTTGAGCAAGATTTGCCAAATCTCTGTGCTGATCGTATTGAATATAATCTGCGCGGGGGCGTTGTGGCAGGTCTGATAAAAGAAGAAGAAATTGAGCCGATTTTAGAGCAATTGCAATTTAATGATGGGCGCTGGTTTTTTCTAGATGCGGTAGCGGCAGCAAAATTTTCACGGATTTCCTTGTACTTAACGGAAAATGAGTGGGGTTCTCCTGCAAATGAATTGGTTTATAACTGGATGGCAAAAGCCGTGCAGCGAGCTCTTGAATTGCAGGTAGTTACTTTTGATGAAGTACATTTTTCAACGGATGATGTTATTTGGGACCGCTTAATTAATGCTACGGATAAGACTATTAAAGATTATTTGCACAAAGCGATTAATTATAAGGATCAATTTTCTGTTATAAATGTCGCAGCTTCAGCTGATCGCATCATTCGTACAAAATTTAGGGGTGTTAACCCTTGGGTGTTTGTTGATGGTGAATTTAAGCGCCTCATTGATATTGATGCGGTATTTGCTCAAGAGTATGAGCGTGTTCAAAGCTTGACTCAAAGGGGATGGGCAATTAAATTTGCTCCCGGTGTTAAGGCAGGTTTATAAGACAGCGGTTTGTATTTTAATACAAAGTGTGGAATTTTGGCGTTGCTTTTGTTGCTATGTGCAATAGATTGTACGGTGCTAAAGAGATAGAAGTGTACAAATAAAGAGGCTATTGCGGCATGTTGCAGCATGATCATTCGACTAAGATTTTTACCATTTCTAACGTGCTGACGCTTTCTCGTATTGTGCTGACGCCGTTTATAGTAGCTTGCTTGCTTAGGCAAGCCTGGGGACTAACGCTTATATTTTTCTGTATTGCGGGGGTTTCAGATTTGCTAGATGGCTTTGTGGCGCGATTGCTGAATCAGTCAACATGGCTAGGCTCTGTTTTGGACCCCATAGCTGATAAGATTCTGATTATCAGCTCTTTGTATGCATTTTTCTTAAGTTGTCCAAATGTTCTTTTGCCCTCCTGGTTTGTATGGGTTATTGCCATGCGAGAGACTGTACTGCTTGTTGGTGGTATTGTTCTCTTCTTTTCGCAGCGTTCGCTGCAAGTCCAGCCCAGTTGGCTAGGTAAAGTTACCACCTTTTTGGTGCTCATACTCATGATGCTGGTACTCGTTTGCGCTGCTCTAAATTATAAGTTAGTATTGCTCACCGACGGACTTATTTATGTCGTATTGGGGTGCTCGATAGTTTCATTTGCGCAGTATAGTTGTATCGGGGTAAGGTATTTGTTCAAGAATTGAATTTTTCCTTTGAGAAAAACAATTTACATTTGCAAAATGTAAAAAAAATGAACATAATTTTCACCGTACTTTTCATATTGCCAAACAAGAGAAAATTGTTGATTTTTGCCTAAACTAGGGTATAAGTAAGCAACCAAGAAATGTTTCGTGGTGTATTCGTCCTCTGTTGGACGCGTACGAGATGTTAGGAATTTTCTTAAGGAGTCTCTTATGTTGAAAAAATTATGGTTAGTTTTAGCTGCGTCAGCTGTGTTAGCCGCTGGTCAAGTTTCAGCTACTGAAGTTGTTACTGAAGTTGCTGAAGTTACTGAAGTTACTGAAGTAACCCAAGCTGAAATTGAAGAAGCAGCTGTTCTAGCCCAAGCGCTTATCGATGGCGATATTACCGCTTCAGATTTGTCAGCTGTTGAAGTATTGCAACAAAATCGCAACAAGCGCAGCCAATTGATCAAAACAATTGCTTACGTAACTGTTGGCGGTTTGGTTCTTGTTGGTGGCGGATACCTAGCTTACAACAAATTGTACCCAGTTGCCAAAGAATGCAATACTCCAGACTGTGATGGTCATGATGATGATGCTTCTGACGTAACTACGCCTATTGTTGGTGGTAAAGAACCTTCTGAACGGTCGATCAGAAAAGCTGCTCGTGCTTTAAGAAAAGCAGAAGCAGCATCAGCACAACGCGACTAAGCATTCTTAGAGCTTTTTCTGCTAAGCTGGGAGTACCTATTTAATAGGTGCTGTACTGGTCGAAGTCACGGATAACGTGACAAATTTTAAAGGAAGTGTTACTTCACAGTAACACTTCCTTTTTTTGTTTTAAAAAAGTAGAGACTGAATAAAAAGGGCCGTTCTTATTTTGAAAGGGGATAGTAATTATGAATCTTATACGAAACGTGATCCTTGTTAGGGGTTTATTTGTTAGCAGCATTATTGGTATGACGGCATCGATTAGCGCAAAAAACCATGAATCGATACAGCAACAATGGTTTTTTGAGTTTCTTACCCGCGAAGAGCTGGCTGTGGTTGCTGGGTCGCAGCATCTTGAAAAAGATGTAATCAATTTGATCCATGAGCACATGCGGACTGAGCTTGCTGCTGGAAAAGCTCGTGAAGAGATCTTGGTAGGAATTAAAGGTGTTATTGATAACGCTGCTGGGGTTGCACTCACCAATACAGAAAAGGCGATGCTTATTGGTGTTGGGGTAGCGTCTCTGGTTGGTGGAGTGTACTTAGCTAAGTTTATTTTAGATAGAAGCGCTTCTCCTGCCGTTGGTAATCTAAAGCCAAAGCCGCATCATGGTGAAAGCATTCATGCAAAGCCTAATGTTGAGATGCCGCTTAATGTACAGCCTGGAGTTGTAGCAAAGCCCAATGATGAAATTGAGCCTGATTTAAATGATGAAGATGATATAAAATCAGAGTCGTCAGCAGGCTTTTCGGATGAGGAGCTAGATTTATTAGTTAAGCCGAGCAGTGCCAAGCGGCCTCGTCGATTTCGTTGAGAGTGCATTGATCATGATGAAGAGTTTGTGTATTCTTGCTGGGTAAGTAATAACAGATCTAAGAAGGGAGTTGGCATTGCCAGCTCCCTTAAAAACTAAAAAAGGTAGTAGTATGATCAAAAAATATTTAACGCTGATGTTGCTAGGATCTGTTGGTGTTGTTTTTGCAGAAAAAATGGAACAACCAACATTTATCATAAAAGATCAAACAATAGAGAAGATGGGTACCCTTTCTAAGGATGCTATCAAAGAACGTATGGGTGAAGCTGTACGTGAGTCTATGCATGCATTGCTTGATAGTGCTGCAAGCGTGGTGCAAAAACAGCGGATTGGCACTGTGCCTCTCGCTACCACATGCGCTTTGCATGAAAAAATTATTGTACTGCAGCGCAAGCTTTCACGCGTGGCGGAAAGTTTAATTGATAGTCATTTTGTTTATAAAAAAAATCACAAACTTCGGTTGGAAAAAAGTTTGGCTTTGCTGCGTACCTGTGCGCTTGAATTCAAAGCAGCTGGTGATCAACTCCAGGCAAAAACGAACGAAGAATCGCAAAAATACATAGAAACGTTAACCACAAAATTCGCATCATTAGAATCTAAGTTGTCTACCGATATTTGCCTTAAAACCATATGAGCAAGGTTTTTGTCGTTGCTGGGGAGACCTCCGGCGATCTTGTGGGTAGCTGGTTTGTCCGTAATAAAATGAGCAATATGCTGCCAGACGTAACTCATATTGAAGGCGTGGGTGGCGAGGCTTTGGCTGCTGCTGGCGTGAAGCTGTACCGATCGTACAGTGACCTTAATTTGGTAGGGCTTTTTGAAATTATCAAAAAGTTACCTGAGATCTTTCGGATTATGCGTGAATTGACTGAATACATTATTGCTGAAAATTTTACCCATGTGGTTTTCGTCGATTTTCCTGGATTTAATTTGCGGTTGGCAAAGCGGCTGAAGCTGTGTAACCCAGCAATAAAAATTATTTACCTTTCCCCGCCGCAGCTGTGGTGTTGGGGGCTGTGGAAGCTCAAGGCTTTGCAAGCGGTAAGCGACGAGCTGGTAGTGCTGTTTCCTTTTGAAGTAATGTGGTACAAGCAGCATGGTATGACCGTGCAGTACCTAGGCAATCCAGTTTTTGATCGTTTGTTGCCAGCGATGCATCAGCCTCATGAGCAACTCTTTAGGTTAGGGGTCTTTCCTGGCTCTCGCCAGCAAGAGGTTGAATTATTTGTGCCGGTGTTGAGTGAGGTGATTGCTCAGCTGGTAAAACAATTTCCAACACTTGAAATTATGGTGTTTGAGGCACCGCACATCAATAAGCAATTGCTCGCGCCGTTGCTCGCCGTAGCCCCAGGGCAGGTGAAATTAGTACCACCAGCAAACCGTGTTGCGATGATGCAATCTTGCGTCGTCGCATTGACCAAGGCTGGCACGGTGACATTGGAGCTAGGATTGCTGCGTGTGCCAACAGTTATTTTTTATAAAGCTCATTGGTTAACCTACTGGTTTGCAAAAAAACTTGTTTCAATTGATCGTATGGGATTGCCAAATATTATTGCCAAGCAAGATTTAATGCCTGAATTTATTCAGCAAGATTGTACACCAATTAATCTGGTAGCAGCTGTCAATGGGGTACTCGCGTTGTGGCAAAAAAATGGTATTGCTTATTTGCAAGAACGTGAAAAATTTATCGTACTTCAGCGTCTTTTTTCACAAACCACATAATTTTTTTCTCATTTTGCTAAAACTATTTTTTGACGATAGGCTGTCTCTTTTCGTGCGCAAGTTTTTTACCTAAGGATAAATTATGGCTAGTTACAATCGCGTTATTATGATGGGTAATTTGACCCGTGATCCTGAAATTAAGCAGCTTTCTTCCGGTCAATCGGTATGCCGCTTTAGCATTGCTTCGAGCCGTCAATACAAAAATCGCCAATCTGGCAGCGTGACTCAAGAAGTCTGTTTTATTGATATTGATGTCTGGGGTCCTCAAGCAGATGTGTGCAAGCAGTACCTAAACAAAGGTAAACCAGTACTTGTAGAAGGTCGTCTTAAGCTTGATTCTTGGCAAGATGCAGAAGGCAACAAGCGCAGTAAGCATACTGTGGTTGCTGATCGCGTAACCTTCCTATCATCTGGCGCTGGAGCTCAAGATGAAAATGAGCAAGCTGCTGGTGGCAGTGATGATTTATTAGCTCCATATGATCAAGAAATCATCAAAAGCAGCCCAGCAATGAGCAGCGTGATGGATCAAGTTGAAAAAGTGAAAAAAGCGGCCAAAGCAAAAGCTCCTGGAGCAACAGGCGGCGAAGTATCATTTAAAGATCAAGCTCCTTTCGAAGACGATCTCCCGTTCTAAATTGGTGAGATTGCTTTAATTGTTTTTAAAAGGCGGTGTGCTACGGCATACCGCCTTTTTTTGGTCATGATTGAGGGTGTTGATTCTAAAAAAAATAACCAGGTATGCTACTTTCGGACAACGATTTATGCTGAAAAAAATTTGATGGGGATTTGATATGCAAGATATAGCCTGTTTGTATTGGACGATTAACAGCCAAGAACGTGCTCAAGCACTGGTTATTGAGCTTATTGATAAGAAACTGATTGCTTGCGCAAATATCTTGCCAGGTGTTAGCATGTATCCTTGGCAGGGTAAGATGCATGGCGAGCAGGGAGTGTTTGTGCTCTGTAAGACGAGTGCTGACAAGCTTGAGCAAGCTATTACCTATCTTGAAAAAACCCGCGACTATGATGTGCCGTGCATAACCTCATGGGTAGTGCAGGCCAATCCCACATATGCCTGCTGGGTTGCCTCTGTGATCTGAATATCTAAATATGAATTGGAGCGGTATATGAAAAATATTTTCAAAATCTTAGCGATAGCAGGCCTGAGCTTTTGTGCGAGCCTGTCGCTCAGTGCAACTGAATTGCCAGTGCGGTATAAATCTGGTTCTCTGAATATGACCCCGCGTAAAAACTCTGATAATTGGATTACAACGGTAGATGTCCGTTATGGGCAAACAGAAACGCGTGATGGATTTAATGCAAATTCAGAACGTACATCGGCGCTTGATATTTTTGGTCAAACTAATTTAGTACGGCTTGGATTTGGACTTGAGGGTTTAACTAACGTTGTACCTAATACGTATACTCAATGGACGCTTGGTTATGATGCGACACGACCACCACCACCACCACCGGCTGGTCCCCTTGATACAAATAGTACAAATCTTATAAAAACTACAGGCCGGGTAAGCACTTCTGAGCTTACGCTTAATATTGAGCAAAATTTATTTTCAGGATTTTTTGGGCAATGTTATATCCCATTCCGTCAAATGACTGTTGATAATATTAATTATGAAGTTATTGGCAATCAAGTTATGCCAGGGGGCGTTGGCACCGTTACTAATTTTGTGAGTACTCTTTTAACTCCGATCATGCGAGAGCAAGGGATGGAGTATCCCCTTAGCTCGTACAAAAAACAGGCAGTTTCAGAACTTGTGCTTGGTTTGGGATGGCAAGGTTTTAACAATCAGGGCTTTGGCGTAATTGACGACGCGACGGGTCGTATCTTTGTGGGTGCCATTATACCTGGTGCTGGCAAGCAGGATACATCATACATGACCGGATTCCCCTTAGGTTATGACGGCTTTTGGGGTGTACATACCCGCCTTGAGCTTGAAGTAGGGCTTGAAAAAGTTCTTGCTTTGGGCGCTGCGAGCAGTATAAATATTTTTTTTATTGATACCCGCAATGCTCGCGTAATGAGTGATGTTGAAAAAAAACAAACCGGCTTGCTCTCGCTTGCTCAAGCACGCGTTGATGTGGATCAAGGCGCTGTGTGGGATGTGAGCGCTTTTGCCAAATTACATAAAGTGTTTTATGGCCTTACTGCACAGGCTGGCTATTCATTTAGCAGGCAGGAAAAAACGTGCCTCACAATCAAAGATGATAATTATTTAAAAACAGCAGCCCTTCGCTACCAAGGTATGGTGCCGCCGCAATTTTTAAGTCGTGAAGATGTGATCAATAGCGATCAACGGCTTCAGTCATGGGAGCGTCAAATGCTTCACCTGGCGATTGGGTATGATTTTAGATTGCATAACCCAGCTCCGGCAATTGCTCCATATTTGGGCTTTGAATATGGTTACCCGATTGATGGCCGCCGTGTTATGGTTGGCAAATATTTGGGCGGTACCGCATCGGTACAGGTAAAAATGCCGTTTTAACGGTCTAATCTTGTATATTTTCTAATGCGCACAAACCTGCTACACTATACACCCATTGTGGTGTATCTTTCGTAGCGTTTCAGTGTAAGGTTTGGCATGAACATTATTCCGCACCTCAGACAATCGCTGGTGAGCGTTATTTCTACGCTTACCGATCTTTCGCCGGCAGATGCACGGCAGCTTGATGTAAAGTTGAACATCGAAAAGCGTGAGCAATTCGGTGATATTAGTTGTAATGTTGGTTTGTTGCTGGCTAAAAAAATGCAACTACAGCCGCGTGAAGTTGCGCAGCGTGTTAAAACGATGCTTGAGCAGCGGCACGATGAACCTTGGAATTTGGTAGAAAAAATTGAGATAGCCGGTCCAGGTTTTCTTAATTTTTATCTCAAGGCTGATGTATGGGTAGCGGGTATGCAAGCGCTGCTCAAAGAGCCGAAAAAACTTTTCGGTCTACAGCCTGGTGAAAAACCATTGGCCTATCATTTAGAATTTGTGAGTGCTAATCCCACCGGCCCGGTGCACTTGGGTGGTGGTCGTGGTGGTATTATTGGTGATGTGCTGGCGCGCGTTCTTAAATTTGTTGGGCATCGCGTACATACCGAGTACTACATCAATGATGCTGGCAACCAGATGAAGCTTTTGGGGCAATCATTCAAGGCTCGTTGTTACGAGGCTCTTGGTGAAGCCTTTGTTTTCCCTGAGGGTGGCTATGCAGGGGATTACCTGCTGCCTATTTCAGATGATTGCGTACGCCTGCATGGCAAAACGCTTCTTAAGCTGCCAGATAGTTTTTTTGAAACCTTTGCTAAAGATGCGTTGTTAAAATTTATCTTGAAAGATCTTGAAGCCTATGGTGTTCACTTTGACCAATGGTTCTCAGAAAAATCATTACATCTTGATGGCTCGGTAGCTGCTGCAATCAAGCTATTGCAGGACAAAGGCTTAGCCTATGAAAAAGAAGGCGCGTTGTGGTTTAAGGCGACAGATTTTGGTGATGACAAAGATCGTGTGCTTTGCCGTAGCAATGGTGAGATGACTTATATTGCTGCTGACGTGGCTTATCACAAAAATAAATTTGATCGTGGCTATGATCGCTTGGTCGATATTCTTGGCCAAGACCACCATGGGTATGTAAAGCGACTACAAGCGACTATGCAAGCGCTTGGTTATCCTGCTGAGCGACTTGATATCATTGTGTATCAGCTGGTGTCGCTTAAAGAAAATGATGAGCTGGTCCGCATGTCTAAACGTGCAGGAACCTTTACCAAGCTTGCCGATGTCGTGGAAACAGTTGGCAAAGATGTGGCTCGTTATTTTTATCTTAACCGTCGAGCAGAAGCTCATTTAGAATTTGATTTAGGCGTTGCGCTTAAACGTACGGATGAAAATCCGGTATTTTATTTACAGTATGCTTATGTGCGCGCTGCAAGCCTTATGCTCAAGGCAAAAGAAGAAGCTGATCTGAAAGCTTTTGTAGCTGAAGCTTCTGATGTGGATATGTTTGCACAGGTGCTAAGCTCCGTAGCGCTGACTGGTGAAGATGAGCTTGTCGTGTACAAAAAAATTATGGCTTTGTACGATGTGTTGCGTGTGATCGCCGATGGCTACCAGACACACATGTTGGCGTACTATGCGTATGAGCTTGCTACTATGTTTCATGCATATTATTCACAACATAAAATTATTGATCGTGAAAATGTATCACAAACCAAAGGCCGCTTGGCGCTTGTGTGCCTTGTGAAAGAAGCTCTTGGTGTGTGTTTAGAACTTCTTGGTGTTGACAAACCTGAAAGAATGTAATTGAAATGGATATACGCTTAAAGCAGGATTTTGATCTTAAAGATTTTTCGCCTGATTTGATCCGCAATTTTTCAATCATAGCCCATATCGATCACGGCAAGTCAACGTTGGCCGATCGTCTTTTAGAGATGGCAGGCACGATTTCAAGCCGTACCAAAAATGAGCAGGTGCTTGATAAGCTGCAGGTAGAACGTGAGCGTGGGATCACCGTTAAAGCGCAAACAGCATCGCTTTTTGTTGAGCATGCAGGCAAAATTTATTTGCTCAATTTGATTGATACTCCCGGCCACGTGGATTTCAGTTATGAAGTTTCACGATCCTTGGCCGCCTGCCAGGGTGCATTGCTGGTGGTTGATGCGGTGCAAGGTGTGCAAGCGCAAACGATGGCCAATTTTTACTTGGCATTTGAAAACGGTCTAACCATCGTTCCCTTAATCAATAAAATTGATATGCAGTCTGCCGATCCAGAACGGATTGGTCGTGAAATGGATAAAGCATTTGATATTAAAAAAGAAGAAACACTTCTTATCTCAGCAAAAATGCGCCTTGGTCTTGAAGCCATTTTCCCGACAGTGATTGAGAGAATTCCAGCACCACAAGGGGATCCGAATAAGCCATTTAGAGCATTGTTGTTTGATTCTTGGTATGACGATTATCGTGGTGTGATTTGTTTGGTCGAAGTGGTTGATGGCTCTATTCATAAGGGCGACACTATCGAATCGGCAAATACTGGTCAGAGCTATGAGGTTCTTGAAATTGGGCTTATGTATCCAGATCCTCTTATCAATTCAGCCCTCTACACCGGTCAAGTAGGTTATATCATCGGCGGTATGCGATCGGTGAAAGAAGCTCGTGTCGGTGATACGTTCTTTCGTCCTAAGTATCCTGTTGAGCAGCTGCCTGGTTTTAAACCTGCAAAATCAATGGTCTTTGCTGGCGTTTATCCGGTTGATTCATCAGAATTTGAAGAACTGCGCGATGCGGTTGAAAAACTAACCCTCAATGACCCAAGTGTTCACGTGGAAAAAGAAAGTTCACAGGCGCTGGGTGTTGGTTTTCGATGCGGGTTCTTAGGGCTGTTGCACATGGATGTGTTTCGGCAGCGTTTGGAGCAAGAGTATGATGTTGATATTATCGTTACGTCACCAAGCGTGCTTTTCAAGGTCAAATTGACTTCGGGCAAAGAAGAGCTGATTGAAAACCCATCTGATTTTCCTGATCAATCAAGCATTGATGAAGTTTTTGAACCGATGATTAATGCAACGATCATCACCCCCAAAGAGTACTTGGGTAATTTGCTTAAGCTTTGCCAAGATCGTCGTGGTGAGCAATTGGACATGATGTACCTGGATGAAAATCGCTTGGTATTGAAGTACAGCTTACCTCTGAGCGAAATTGTTACAGACTTTTATGATAAGCTCAAATCGGTTAGTACGGGGTATGCAAGCTTTGACTACGAATTAGCTGGGTATGTTGCTGCACCGCTTGTAAAGATGAATATCTTGCTTAACGGGAAGCCTGTAGATGCTCTGTCACTTATTGTGCATGAGGATCGAGCTTTTTACGTAGGGCGTCAGCTAACAAAGAAATTAAAAGAAGTTATTCATCGGCAGATGTTTGAAGTAGCAATTCAGGCGGCGATTGGTGCTAAAGTTATCGCGCGTGAGTCGGTGTCAGCTATGCGTAAAAACGTGATAGCAAAATGCTATGGTGGTGACATTTCACGTAAGCGTAAGCTGCTAGAGAAGCAAAAAGAAGGCAAGAAGAAGATGAAGCAGATCGGTAACGTTGAGTTGCCGCAAGAAGCTTTCTTAACTATTTTGCAAAACGAAGAGTAGTGGTTCGATATCTTTTTTGTTTCACAACAAACACTCACCATGAGCGGGGCTGGAAATGATTAAAAAGCGTAAGGGTTATTATTCAATCTCTGTGGTGGCGAAAATGTTTTCGGTTCACCAGCAGACGATTCGCATGTACGAAAAAGAGGGACTACTAACCCCTAAGCGCTCTGATGGCAACACCCGTCTTTTTTCTGAAGAAGACGTGGAACGATTGGAAGAGATCATCAATCTAACGCATAAGATGGGTGTTAATCTTGCGGGTGTTGAAATTATTCTTAAGCTGCAAAGAAAGCTTGGCAAGATGCAGCAAGATGTGAACAAGCTTTTCAAGCAAATGGATGGTGACATCTCAGTGCAAAAAGAGGCTTTTAATGCTGATATTAAGCAACAGGTCTCGCGCCTTGCTGCGTTGAAAAAAGACAAACAGCTGTCTGGTATGGTTAGTGATGAGCGTAGCAACATTATCGATAGCGTTATTTTTGAAGAAGAAGAAGCGCCCCCAGTCAAACCAAAGCGCGGTGCTGCAAAAAAAAATGCATCAAAAAAGAGCGTAGAACAGCAAGGTGATTGGGAAGTTGATTACGACAATGAGTAGTTGCTGCTATTAAAAAATTAAGGCCGAACATTTAAAAATGCTCGGCCTTTTTTATTTGTTTTTAGAAGCTCTTTGCGGGTGTAGGTTTTTGTGAAAGAAGTCTGACAATAGCACGGTATTTTTTTGCTAGGCCAGGATTAACCATAGAGAAGAGACTTGATTTGTCATATGCTAAATTGCATGCTGATTTTGTAGTCGTACTGTCGATATTTTCTGCTAATTTTCTTACTGCTTCAAAGTTTCCTTTTTCAATAGCAAGCTCGAGTGCTGTATTTCCCCTGCTATTTTTAGCATGGATGAATTGTGTATATGCTTCAGAAGATTTGTCGTATATATATTTTGCTTCTTCAAGAATTAAATCAAGCGATTTTATAGATCCTGTGCGTGCTGATAAGTGTAAACAATTATTGCCGTAAGTAGTTTTAAACTCTAATGCATACTCTTTAAAAAGCTGCAAAAACATTGTTAAGGTTTTTGTGTCCCTGTCTATCGTGGCTTCATGAAGTTCAGCGCCTAATTCTTCTGTTGGGTAAGGTGTTTCACCGTATCGTAAGGGGCGTGATAAGTCGAATAGTGATTCTTGATATGATTTTTTAGTTCGTCGTTTTTTTTCATGAGAAGTTTGTGTAGTTAGAACGTTTGGTGCTGGATTTGTTCTTCTATTGGCTGCGTCACTAGATTGCGCGATTAATAATAACGCTACGCCAAAACCATATTTGCTTATGCATTTATACAATTGCATGCAGCCTCCATTAGGAAATGCTTATAAAGCAGAACGAATTTTCTCCAAATGTATTTTTATACTGCTGCATACTAAAAGTAGTTGTGATAGGACTTGATCGTTTTTTTGATAGGCTGTTATAGATTTTTCTAATAATTCTGTTGTATGAACAAGGTCGAGTAACGATTGATCAAGTGGCTTATTTTTTGAAGTAAAAATAAGGACGGTGAGCGCTTGTATGAGATTTTTTGCAGCAGATATTACAGTCGCTTGATGCTCAGCATGACTAATAATGTGTGATAACACAGGGTAAAGGAGCTGATTTTTTTCAGAAGCGATATCGCGAAAAACTATCGTAAGAGCCTTTTCGGCACTTGCGATAGCGCTTGCCAGTCTGTTAACGGTAGGCTTTTTAGTACTAAGCCCGCCGAAGAAAGATGCTACACCCATGATTAACCCCAAGCAATATAATTTTTACTACGAGTTCACTATAGTATGCAGAGATGCTTAGTTTCAATAAAAGGAAAAAAAATTGGCATACTTTTAAAAAAAAGAGCAAAAGATGTTGCCAAAGGGAAGTGCTTCTGATACATTTTGCGAGTACTTTTTCTTGAAATACATTGATGCGCCGAGATGGTGGAATTGGTAGACACACTGCCTTGAGGTGGCAGCGAGAGAAATCTCGTGGGGGTTCGAGTCCCCCTTTCGGCACCAGGCTTTACTCAAAAGACTATGCCCGGTACAGCCAGGCAAAGTTTTTTAGATAAGTGAGTTAGTTTAATTTATGAGCCTGCGATTTGGTATTTTAAAAAAAATTAGCATAGAAGCCTGCCCGGTGTAGCTGCATGCGAAGCCAGGGTTTTCTTTGTTAGGGAGAGTTTACTAAGGAGATTTTCATGGCTAGTCAAGCACGCGTCGTGCGCCTTCTAACAGCGCCATTGACCTTATGGACAGCAATTTTTGTTGTCGGGTCTTATTTTGTTTTTTCATTTGATAAAAAAGTGTTTGATGCAAACGCAGGGCAAGGTGGTGTGGTTAACACTGTCAAAGCAGCCTATGGAGCGGTTGGTCTTTCATATGTCAAAAAAGGGATTGATCTTGCTGGTGGTACGTATTTAGTGCTCAGCGTTGAGCTTGAAAAAGCACTCGAAAATCGCTTGGGCATTGAAAACAAGGCTTTGGATTCGCTATTCCAAAGTAAAGATCTTAAGGTTTTACCTAAAAGCAGAGATATAAAAAATAACGCGATTGCGTTTACTTTCGATGATGAAGAAGCTGCTAAGGCTTGCGAAAATATAATTCGTGATGGCAAAACGCATTCTCTCAAAGTGAAGCGTAACGGTACTGATTTACAGATAACGTTAGCAACAGAAGCTTCACTAGCAATTAGATCAGGTGCTGTTGAGCAAGCGGTAAGCGTTTTGAATAATCGCTTAGGCAGTTATGGCGTAGAAGGTATCGTTGTACAACAGCATGGTGAACGCCAAGTGGTGGTCATGTTGCCTGGTGTAAATGATCCTGAACGTGTCAAATCTGTGATCACCCAAACAGCTCATCTTGAGTTTAAAATTGTTGAGCAAGTTGCTTCCTCACGCGATGTATTGCTTGATAAATTTGATGGTGAGTTGCCAGCTGATAAGATGATTATTCCTGGTAAGCGCAATGAAGAAGAAGTTGGCGGACAATTTTTCTTAGTGTCAGCGTTTGCGGATATTACTGGTGATCGTATTGTTGAAGCTAAAGTTGGCTTTGATCAATACAATAAACCAGAAGTTGTATTCAAGCTTGATTCGATTGGTGCTAGAGAATTTGGTGAGCTTACTGCAGCCAACGTTGGCCGCAACCTTGGTATCATCATTGATAACGTGATGTTTTCATCACCAAATATTAAGACCTCTATTCCTGGTGGTACATGCAGCATAACCAACATTGGCACACAAAAAGAAGCGATGGATCTTTCTATTGTGTTGCGTTCTGGTTCATTGCAAGCACCTATTAAATTTGAGCAAGAAAGCCGTGTAGGAGCTTCACTTGGGCAAGATTCGATTTATAAGGGTATGCTCTCTTGTTTAGTTGCTCTTATAATTCTTTTCTTCTTTAGTGTTTTTTATTACAAAATTCCTGGATTTTTTGCGGTACTTGCGTTATTATTCAACCTGTTTTTGACATTAATATTTCTCTCGTACTTCGGAGCAACCCTAACATTGCCTGGTATTGCAGGTATGGTGTTGACAATCGGTATGGCAATTGATGCGTCGATTCTGATTTACGAGCGAATTAAAGAAGAGCTTAGAGCCGGTGCTTCACTTCGTGCATCGATTGACAATGGATTTAAGGACGCAATGGCGGTGATATTAGATTCTAACATCACCACATTCTTGACCGGCGTTGTTCTCTTTTACTTTGGTGGTCCTGCGATCAAGGGCTTTGCGGTAACGCTGATGGCCGGTATCGTAGCAACCATCTTAGCCGGTGTGTACTTTTTGAAATCATTGTTTATGTTCTCATTGGATGTACTCAATGTTAAGTCTATGAAATTTTAGTTAAGCAATTTTTGGCGGCGTAGCTCAGTTGGTTAGAGCGGCGGAATCATAATCCGTAGGTCCGGGGTTCGAATCCCTGCGCCGCCACCACTAAATTGTTGCCCCATGACTGAGAAATGTCATGGGGCTTTTTTTATTCTGTATCGAAAGGGCCGTATGGTTTTCGTAGTTGTCGGACTTGTTCTCATTGCAGCCTATCTAGTTGGCTCGATTCCAACGGGATATTGGTTTGCCCGTTACTTTTTTAATATTGATGTGACAATGCATGGCTCAGGCAATATTGGCGCAACCAATGTCGCGCGAGTACTGGGCAATATAAAATATTTTTTTCTTATTTATTTTATTGATGCTGGTAAGGCGTTAGCAATTTTATGGGTAGCGCAACGTTACGCGGTTGCTTGTGTTCCACAGCCGTGGCAGCAATCATTATTGTGTTGTGTGGCTGCAAGCTTGTTGCTTGGTAACGGCTTTTCAATTTTCTTGGGTGGCCGTGGCGGTAAAAGTGTTGCGACACTCGTAGGTTGTGTACTGTTTATGTATCCTGCGTGGCTTGTGCTCGCGATGCTGTGCTGCTGGGGGCTGGTATTTGCCGTGAGTCGCATGGTGTTTATTGCGTCGATTAGTGCGGCTGTTGTGGCTGCATCGTTATACTGGTTGTTTGCAAGTAGTCTGGGAGTGCTCCTTGGAGTTTTTTTATCTCTAGCAACCGTATGGCTTATTTGGCGCCACAAGAGCAACATCAAACAATTTTTAGCAAAAAAAGGGTGAGTATGCAGTTTCATGAGCTTGCTCTGGTGCTTGAACGGCTAGAGAATATTTCTGCACGTACGGAGATTATGGCGGTTTTAGGCGACTGTTTAAAACAGTTAACGCCAGAAGAAGCGCGTGTGGTTGCTTACTTAATGCTTGGAGAAGTTGGGCCAACATATCAAGGGCTACAGTTCAATGTAGCTGAAAAAGGCTTAATCAAAATGGTTTCAACGCTCTATGGTGTTCCTCTCAGCGAGGTTAAAGCCTCGATGAGCACGTTGGGCGATCTTGGTTCTGTTGTGCATGCATTCACTAGCACACATCAATTACAAGCGGGTATTGAATCTTTTGATACATCGGTACTTGGTGTGCATAAATTTTTACTAAACCTACAAGGTTTTTCAGGCAATGGTTCGCAAGAGCGAAAAGAACAGCTCCTGGCGGGCTTTGCTCGTTGTTGCGATGGCTTAAGTCTTAAGTTTTTGTTTAGAATTCTTATTGGTGACTTGCGGCTTGGCTTTTCAGATATGACACTTTTGGATGCATTTTCATATGCTGAGGTTGGTGATAAATCACTACGAGCTGATCTGGAGCAGGCATTTAATGTTTGCGTTGATCTAGGAGTTCTTGTTGAGGTGCTTAAGCGTGATGGTATTGCCGGTGTGCGAGCTATAAATATGACGCCAGGCATACCGGTGCGCCCAGCAGCTGCGGAGCGGTTAGCCGATGCTAAAGCAATTGTTGATAAATTGGGGCCGTGTATTGCGCAGCCAAAACTTGATGGATTTCGCGTGCAGGTACATGTAATCAAAAAAGCTGGAGCAGAGACTGTTGTGCATTTTTTCTCTCGCAACTTGCAAGATATGTCTGCTATGTTTCCTGATCTACGTCAGTTGGTAGCCAAGCTGCCAGTACAAAGCTGTATTTTTGAAGGCGAAGCGATAGCATTTGATGTTCATACTCATGCCTTCTTGCCATTTCAAGAAACGGTAAAGCGTAAGCGTAAGCATGGCGTAGATGAAGCATCGCTGGAATACCCACTTAAGCTTTATGCTTTTGATCTGTTGTATCTCAATGGTGAGGAGTTGCTAAAAAAGACACATGCGCAACGGCGAGAGGCTTTGATCAATTTATTTAAAGGCCAACCTGAACAAGCGCATGATTTAGTGCAGGTCATTGAAGAGCAAGAGATCACGCAAGCAAAACAACTAGAAGATTATTTTTATCAACATATTGCTCAAGGGCTTGAAGGTCTTGTGGTTAAGCGAGCTGATGCTATTTATTCTCCTGGCAAACGTAATTTTAACTGGATTAAGCTTAAACGCCAAGAAACAGGATCGCTTGATGATACGATCGATTGCGTAATTTTGGGTTACTACACCGGCGCTGGCAAGCGAGCAAAATTTGGTATAGGGGCATTGCTTGTAGGAGTCTATGATCTTGAGAATGATTTGTACCAAACGGTGGCCAAAATTGGGACAGGATTGACGGATATTGAGTGGGTGGGGCTACGAGCTGCCTGCGACCATCTTGTGGTCCACCAAAAGCCTTTCAACGTTGAATGCGGCAAAGATTTAGAACCTGATGTTTGGGTAGAGCCGCGCAAGGTGTGCATGATTCGTGCGGATGAAATTACTTATTCTCCAGCTCACAAGGCTGCAGATCGTCTGTTAGATAGAGGCCTAGCGTTAAGGTTTCCTCGTTTTATGGGCGAGCGGCCAGATAAAGCTGCTGCAGATGCAACAACTACAACGGAATTAGTTGAGCTGTTTAAAATGCAGAAGATGCGTAAGTAGTTTGAGCAAAAAATATATGATTTTTAATTTAAGCTCTCAAGGAAACTTGAGAGCTTTTTTTTTACATGGATTATCAATGTTCATGTATAAATCAAATTTATACATGAACATTGATAATCCATTTAATGAAATATTACTGTTGTTGTTATAAGCCACAGAAGAAATTGTAGGGGCCAAAATGCTAGCTTAAGCAATTGTTCATATTTTGAAAAAATTGTTGGCTTAAAAAGCTCTAAAAGCGTCGCAATCATTAGTGCGATGAGTGCTATATAGGTAAAAAAGAAGAAATATTCTAAGTAACAAATGTGCGTAAGGTTTAATGCTGTGCGTAGCGTTCTGTGCAGCAAGACTATTGCAAAAAAGGCTCCGGAGTAGGACGTAAAGCGAAATTCCGGTTTGATCCATAATAAGCCAAAAATAGAAAAGAGAATAATGAGAAGTGGAAGCACGTAAGTAAAAAGGGTGCCTAAAAGTGATTCACGAAAAATAAAATTAAAAATTAGCTTATTGTTTTGAGTGTTGGTGATGGTTGTTAAAGCGCTATCATTCATATGTTGGATGCTTATGAATGATTCTTTAAGCGTAAAGCCCGGAGTTTGTAATTCTTGGCTAATCCATGGAGTGGTAGTTGTTGCAAGCATCGTTTCACTCGGGACGAGTAGTATTGGCGTGTTTAAATGCTCGGGTATAATTTGAAGCATGACGTGTTTAACTGAAAATGGGTAATTGGTGTAATCATCAAGAGATGTAATGTGAGCACTTAGTGACCACATTTTGGTCTCAAGGTTATTGCGAGAGCCGTATAAAATTTCAGTAAATTTTTGTTGCTGGCTATGAAGTAGTGCTAATCCAAATGGAGTTTTATTGTTTGTAGATCTATGCCATGCAAAAGCTGTCACTTGTACTCGATTTACTTGATTGAGGTCAAGGCCTTGTACTAATAATCCAGCTTGCGTTACTTCTGGCAATTTGAAATGTAAGTTTTCCGCAACATTAAGCGTTTTAGAGATGAATTGTTCGCGGCTTATTTTGTCATTAATTCTTGTAGCTCTACTAAAATCTGCGTGTGGAATTGTATAAATAATACTCCAAAGAAGAATGTTTCCTAGGAGGAAAATGCTGCAAATTTGTATTGAAAATGATGCGATGGGGAGAGGTTTCTCTATTTGATAGAGAGAGAGAATCAAGCTAAGGAAAATTACTAAGCTGACTATTATCAATATAGTAAGGCGACGTATTAGATTAAAAGGAATTTCGTTGTTATCAACGCAGCGAGTTGTTGTTAGTATCCAATTTGGTATTGAAAGATTTTTATTTTTCGTTGTTTGATCGGGTAAAAATAAATTGTGCCTAAAGAGAGTTGGTGTTTTTTGAGAATAAATCAGATTGTTTTGCGGCGTAGTAATTGCAATATCTTGGATCAGGGCGCTATGTGTGCTTTGAAGAAGAGTTTCAATACCTGCCATTTCAAAAAGTACACATAGGCTAGTAGCTGCGTCTTTTGTCTCTGCTGAAAAAGTAATAACATTTTTATTTACTATTGAATCGATATGGGGAGTGCTCCATCCTGCTTTGAAATTGCTGAGTTTGCTTTCCTGTAGAACTTGTTTTTTGATGCTGCCATCAGCATTTTTTATCCAGATGCAACTTGTATTTTTATTGCTGATTTTTACGCCACAAATACAAGGATCAGTTGCGAAAATTGGCTCGATTGTTGCTTGGGAAGCTTCTGCATTAGGCTCGTGTAGGATTTCTTTAAGTGTATCTGTTGTAGCAACGATTTCGTAAAGGGTGGTATTAACTTTTTCAGCAATAAATTCATTCTGTAGATTGTGATTTTTATTTATGACGTCGGTTGTTTGTTGTATTAATCGATGAAGGTGTGTTGATTGATAGAGGATGAAGCCTCCTGCCAGGAAGCTTAAGCCCCCTAGTAGGAGGCTTTTGTGTATTGGTTGGAGTGTCTTATAAAATGAAAGCAATGCTTGAATCGTTATTAAATTTTGAATGCGGCAGTATAAAAATATTAGGGTGCCGATCAATGTAAGAATAAAGAACCATTCAAGAATAAAAAAGAATAGAGCTGGTTTGTTTTCTTGCTTAACCGCTACAATTCCCATTGAAAGCTCTGGTTCGTATGATGTAAAAAAAATTGAAGCTTGCGTTTTGTTGAGATGTAGTTGTGCGATTTCTTCGCCAAGGCATGTTGTTTGAATCAGTTTTTGGGTGTCTTGTGATATTTTATTTGTGAAATTGTTTTTGATAATTGCAATATTGCCGGTAGTATTTTGTGCAATGCAAATATCAGCATTAGTCCTATTGTATAGAGCTTTTAAAGCTTGTTCGAGGTTGATTTTGCCAAGAGATACGCCAATAAATTTTCTTTTTTTATACAAAGGGTTGCAGAGCCAAACAAAGGATTGGCTATTTTTTGAGTCGCAAAATATTTGCGATGCTGTTGGTTCGCCGCAGGCAATAGTGATGTCAATAAGCGTGTTTAATTCAGCATGATTTGGAAACAAGCTGGTATCAAGATTGATTGAGCCATCTACAGCTTTGATAAAAAAAAGATCTGATAGTTCTTTTAGTGGGCTATTTTTTAATGGTTGCACATTGATCATATGTGTGGTATCAAGACCATCTGAAAAGGAGCTCAATGTTTTTTTAATTTCTTGTATGGTTTTTGTAAATGTATCACTTATTGTTTTTAATTCTTCAAAGCCAACTTTTTTTTGATGTTCTAGGTAAATATGCTTTGCGCTGTAAGTAGCCAGTAAGCAGCTAGAAAAAAACGCAATAATAATAACAATTTTATTAGTATTTAGTTTTTGTACTGCAATCATTGTACATCCTTAGATTGTTTGGTTGCAGTGATAACAAGGTCAGCCCACTCTGCTTTGGTACGAAATTCAGGGAAAGGGTCCGGATTAATTGGTTTTTGACTTTGCCACACAATTTTAAGGTGTTCATGGTTGTCAAAAGTGGCTATGTATGAATTTTTCCAAGCATAAAGTTTTTCAGGATCAAGAAAGACAGGGCCGTCTGGGGCGGCAATACACAAATTATTACTAAGAGCTTTTTTGATAGAATCTATTTTTAGAGAACCACTCTCCTTTATAGCTTCAGCCCATAATTGCAAGGCAGTATAGGCAGCTTCTTCTTGGTTTCCAACTGCCTGGCTATAGCCAAGTGTTTCTCGTAGTGATGTAATAAATGATTTATTAATGGGGTTTTCTATGTTTTCGAAATAGCTATTTATAAAGTAATGTTTTTTGAGCATCTTTTTATCAAGATGTGGTAAGTGTGAAAATGAAAAGCGTAACCAGATGATTGGGATTGTTATCTTATTTTCATATAGCGCCTTTATAAGAGGGATATTGGCGTTGCCAAAGCTTGTGCTGATGATGAGTGTTGGTTTTGTAGCTTCGATCGCAGCCATAGTTTCTTTGAAGTTGTTATTTTTTGATAAAATAAATGATTCGCCGACTAGTTTTTTATTTAACAATTCAGCATAAGCGTTTGCTAGCTGATGATTTATTCGTGAGTAGGGGGTGTCTGATCCTATAAGAAAAATGCGATCCCCAAGATTTTTTTTTCCCCAGTGCATGGCTACCATGAGATGTTGATTGGCTGTGTGATTGCAAAAAATAGTGTTAGGTGAGATATCAAGTCCTTCATGATTAATTGAACAAAAATAAAATTTATTATGTTTTGTCGCAATTTGTGAAATTTGTCTGCGTCCGTCGGAAGCAGCCCCGCCAAAAATAAAATCGACACGGTCATGCTTAATTAATGATTCCGCCATAGAGGCTGCAAGTTTTGGATCGCCTTGAAAATCTTTTATTACTGGTTCTATAAGATGGCCTAAAAGTCCACCTGCTTTGTTGAGCTGCTCTATGGTATATAATTCCATAGATAAGATTGATTGTTCTGTTTTTATTGCTACTGGACCTGTAAGAGCATGTAGCAAACCTATCTTGATGGCTGGTTTTTTCTTAGTTGCGAGATATGTGTGTAAGCCAATGCCTATACATAGAGGTGTTAATAAAAAAAAATAACGTAGCATGCGCAATGATGTTAAAAAATTGCTCATAGTTTCCTCTAGGGTGAACGATAATGCACGAATTTTAAAAAGTTGGCCCAATCGGTTTTGCATCTGCAAGTATTTTTCTCATTGCTTCTGCTTCATCAGCTGGGTGCTTGCTGCGCGTAATTGCATCGCCTACAATAACGACTTGCGGCCGCAGCGGGATGATTGCCTTAAGGCTTTGGGCGTTAATTTTACCTTGCATAAAAATAGGTAAATCGGTGTTGTCGCGCACCTGCTGCCAATCATTTTCTAAATTATTAGCCTCCTCATCTAAGGCATTTTCGCGGTGAATGAGCACTGCTGCAGCACCAAGCGTTTGTGCTTCCATAGCTGACTGGCCAAGCGTTGAGGCATTAATAAAATCAATGACCACATGTATGCGCTCTTTGGCGGCGGCTTCGCAGGCTTTGCGAATAATGGCGTGATACGCACCTGCCAAAACAGAAATGTAATGTACGCCTAGACCAGCGAGCAGCGCGATAGTTTCTTCAGGGCGTTCTGAAAGTTTTGTATCCACATAAATTTTTTTATCTGGAAAAGTTTTACAAAAAACTTCGATAGCTTTGATGCCTTCTTTGAGGATCAAGAGCTGTCCGATTTCAAGAATATCGGCGAACTCTTTAGTCTCGTGTGCAATTGCCAGTGCTGTATTAAGGTCGGTGAAATTGTACTTGATCTGAAGTTTCATTACGTGATCCTTTTTTTATGGCAAAAAAGGGCTATGCTATAATTGCTTTATAAGCTAGGAGAGGGTTTACACTAAATTCAATAGTTTCTCGTAAATGAGCATGGAACAACATGAAATCACTAATTCAAAGACTCAAGTATGCACCGCAAAAATCGGTGGTTGTTGTTGGTGATATTATGGTTGATGAATACATTTTTGGTGCTGTATCACGCATTTCCCCCGAAGCACCGGTGCCTGTCGTGCGGGAGCAGCGTAGAGAGCTTTATCTTGGCGGTGCTGCAAACACGGCGGCGAATTGTGCAGTACTTGGGCTCGATGCATCCATCATTGGTGTCGTGAACAATAATGATGTCTATGGTCGCTCGATGGCAAGTCTTTTAAAAAAATCCGGATTGAGTGCTGACGGCATAGTATATTCCAATACGCGTAAGACAACGGCGAAGAATCGGGTCTTGGCTGAAAATCATCATTGTCTTCGCATCGACAACGAAGACACCATGCCGCTGTCGTCGGTTGAGTATGCTGGTGTTGTGGCGCAGCTTGAGCAGCATGTTAAACCTGGCTGTGTCATATTGGTTTCTGATTATGCAAAAGGTGTTATTACATCAGCCTTGCTCGAAGCAATAAAAAAATTAGCACAACAAAATGAAGCACTGATTATCGTTGATCCAAAAGGACCAAATTTTGCAAAATACCGTGGGGTGGATTACCTCAAGCCAAATGCGAGTGAATTTAAGCAAATTGTTTTGGCATTAAATATTGATGTTGCTTTGAGCATGGTGGAGCAGGGGCAGCAGGTATGTCGTCAGCTTGATTTGCAGGGAATTGTGATAACACTGGGTGAGCGTGGTATGCATTTTATCAGTAAAACAGAAGATTTTTTTTCGCCGGCATTTAAACGAGAAGTATTTGACCTTTCTGGTGCTGGTGACACCGTCTTTGCTTATTTGGCTTTTGCGATAGCTCATAGGGTGAGCATGGTTGATGCTTTGAAGCTTGCAAATAAAGCCGCATCGATTGCTGTGTCACACCTCAAAACGTATGCAGTGCGATTAGAAGAATTACTGGATTTTTCAGATGATCCTGAAGCGAAAGTTGTTTTTGATTGGCAGCAGCTTAAAGCTGAGCTTGATATTTTGCGGGCACAAGGGCTACGTATTGTCTTTACCAATGGCTGTTTTGATCTTTTGCATCCAGGGCATGTACGTTGTTTATATGAGGCTAAAAAACAGGGCGATGTGCTGATCGTTGCTTTGAACACGGATGATTCAGTGCGTCGTTTGAATAAAGGACCGGAGCGGCCGCTCAATATCCTTGAAGATCGTGCGACAATTATAGCAGGGCTTGCTTCTGTTGATTTTGTCACCTCTTTTGATCAAGACACCCCAAAAGAGATCATTGAGCTCTTAAAACCTGATGTGCTGGTCAAGGGTGGCGACTATAAAGTTGAAGATATTGTCGGATATGCTGAAGTTACTGCGCGTGGGGGTGTGGTATGTGTTATTCCTTTAATGCAAGGCAAATCCACTACTAAAATAGTCAAAAAAGCGCGCGAAAGTGGCATTTCCTTGTAACTGCATTGGCCAAAAACATTGGTTTACAAGCGAAATAAACCCTGTTAGACTACTAGGCAGTAATATGTTCTTTTCATTTGTTGGTTTTTGGGAACAAGTCATTCTTAAGCACATGTGAGTTTAAGTACTTGGTCTTCAAAAGTCAGCTCCGATAGCGGAGATCTTTTCATGAATAACAAATTGTTTGTTGCTAACTTGGCATACTCGATCACAGAAGACGGCTTACGCGATCTTTTCGCTCAATACGGCGAAGTCGTTTCAGTCAAGATCGTAACAGATACATTCACCGGCCGTTCAAAAGGCTTCGGCTTCGTTGAAATGGTCAGTGCAGACGCAGCTAGCGCATCAGTACAAGCTTTGAACAACAAAGATTGTGATGGTCGTGGCATTAAAGTTGATTTCGCTAAACCTCGTGAAGCTGGCGCACCTCGTGGCGGCGATCGTAACGGCGGCGGTCGTTCATTCGATCGGGGCGGCAACGGCAGCAGCAGCAGCAGCAACAGCAGCAACGGTGGTTTTCGTAAGCGCTTCTAATCCAAGCTTACGCTAAATCTTGAATTTAAGGGCACGCAGTGAAAACTGCGTGCCCTTTTCAGTTGTTTTAAAAGAGAAATTATCGAGCTATAAGTTTTCATTATGTGGCTCTTAAGTATGCAAAAAAATGTAAAAGGGATTCAGCCTGAATGTTTAATGCGTGGTTTATTTTATAACTCATGCGTTTACAAGGTGGGTAAACCCTGTTAAGCTGCTTTGTAGTAATATGTTCGTTTTGTTGGTTTTTGGGAACAGGTCATTCTTAAAGCAAACGTGCGTTTAAGTACTTGGTCTTCAAGGTCCAGCTCCGTTATCGGAGATTTTCATGAATAACAAATTGTTTGTTGCAAACTTGGCTTACTCAGTAACAGAAGATTCATTGCGTGAGCTTTTCGCTCCTTGCGGTGAAGTCGTTTCAGTCAAGATTGTAACAGATACATTCACTGGCCGTTCAAAAGGTTTTGGCTTTGTTGAAATGTCTACAGCAGACGCAGCAAACGCAGCTATCCAAGCTTTGAACAACAAAGAGTGTGATGGTCGCGGTATCAAAGTTGATATTGCTAAACCTCGTGAAGCTGGCGCACCTCGCAGCGGCGACCGTAACGGCGGTGGTCGTTCATTCGACCGTGGCGGCAGCAGCAGCAGCAGCAGCTGCAGCACCGGCG
>CAMATL010000010.1 GCA_945861145.1 candidate division TM6 bacterium GW2011_GWF2_37_49
TCAAAAACGCAAAACTATCGCAAGCTCAAGAGATGACTGCGACCAATGAGATGATGGATAAATTAAGCCGCAAGTCAGCGCGCAATAACCTTACGCAAGAATATGTAACTGAAGTAATCAAAGAAATACTAGATCGCATTAAAGAAAAAAATGACCGAAAACAAAAAAAGTCTCCTGTAAAAAAACAACCTGTAAAAAAAATTAAGCTCAAAAAAGAACAAAAGAAAGGCATTATCCTAGAAGCGTCAGAACGCGCACGCCTACACGATCGCAGCAAGGCAGAGCTTGCTCGCCGGCAAGATGCACGCGGGATTGTACAATCAGCTGACATTGACCACAACAAAAAAAAATTTACCGCTTTTGCTAAAACGCCCGTAGGCAAAACCGACACCGTCGGGTACTACGTAGCAATTAAAGATTTAAAAAGCCGCGTGCTCAGCACGTATGAGCAGCTTATGCCTAAAGCCGCATACAGCGCTAAACAAGCACTATGGCTCAAGATAAAAAAACAACTCATTGATAAAGATTTACGCGTTAAAGTATTTATTGTTAAAGATGGGGAGGTTGTTGTTAAAAGGTCAGATCTTGAAGCGCTTGCTACAGCCGTTAAAGCTCGCGTCACTGATCTTGTCGGCACCAAAAGCAAAAAAAATGATCGCATGATCTCACTCGGCTAGACTGCATCCAAGCATCGAGAGCTCCGGTTAACAGAAACCAGAGCATGTCACAGTAATTATGCGCGATGTTCAACGCGACCTTAAAAAGACCATTTCAGACAACCGCATAGCTCAATCAAAGTTTGAAGAGTTGACGGTAAGCGCGCAGTAGTTTGTTTTGGAGTCATGCCAAGCTCAAAAAGCCTATGAAATCCTTAATCGCATTTTAGCAGTTATGATTGCTTTCACAGCCCTCGAGGAAACAAAAATAGCCCGTAAGTCAAAATCAACGGTTTTAATTTGTGAGAAGTCATTGGAAAAACATGGACTGTGCCGCGATGTGTGGATCTATCTGTCTATAAAATTTTTTGTTAATTTGCACAAAGTAAAAAGGGGCCTGTTGGCCCCTTCCAAAGACGTGAGTTTGATGGAAGAATGATGGTATTTTTAGGCAATATTGACGTTATGTATTTAAAGTTTCAGCTAATCTTTCTAGATCTGGCGGTACTGGTGCACCGAGTAGGCCGATAGGAAATGCATCAATAATTTTTTTAAGTTGCTCGCCGAGTGCTTTTTTTTCCGCGTTCCTTATAGTTTCCGCAAGCCCTCTCCTAGATATTTTTGCAGCTTCTTGAGTAAAGTAAGTTTTAATATCACGGCTGCGCTTAGCTGCGAAGGCTTTTAGATCGCCGGGTGCAATCTTAGTATCAAACTCAAGTTGTTTAAATGTTTCGCTAGCTTGGTCCACTTTGGCGGTCCCAGCCTTAGGTAATGGCGTCATAAGCTCAATGAGAAGCGGGGCGATGGTGCTTTGCAGTTTTTTAAGCTTGGCCGAAGCTTTTTGCCAGTTTTCATTATCATGTATTGCTTTGAGCTCTTTTTCATCAATGCTGCTACTTGCATCCCTTACGCTTTCAAATAGTTTATTCAGTTCGCCTAAGTTAATACTCTGCAGCTTAGAAGTACGAATTTCAGGGTTAGCCTCTTTAGCTATTTTTCCAAATTCCTTGTCTAGGGTATCTACATATTCTGTGTATTGCTTGGCGACTTTGGTTTGTAGTATTGCTTCAGCTGAATTATCAGGTTTCTTTTTATCGCTGCTGCTGCCGCGAAATACCGTGTTTTTTGTGCTGTCTGCGGCAGGCGTTGTGCTTGCTGATGAGCTATTTTTAAAATTGTTGCTAAATCGCGGGCTGTTAAGGGATGAAGCGCTATCATTGCCAGATGAACCAAATGAAGAGGCGCTTGATGGCGATTTTCTGTTGCCACCAAAGCTGCCAAAGCCGCCGCCACCACCAAAGCTGCTACCGCCGCCAAAACCACCAAATGGTTTGCTACCGTATGATGGGCTGCTGCCACCACCGTATGATTTGCCGCCGCTGCCGCCGCCGTATGATTTGCCGCCGCCATAGCTGCCAGGGCGATACCCGCCTGAAGATCTAGCACTGCCGCCAGGACCTGGTTTTTTGCTTGCGTCAGCAATTTTTTTATCAATTTCCTGCTTAACTTCTTTTGAGCCTAATGCTTTTACCAGCTCGTCGGCGATAACTTGTAGCTCTCTGCCGAGCATGAGCAGCTCCTGTTCGAGGGGCGTTTCGCCAGCAATGAGTGGAGCCCTTTCCTCCTGTGGATTTGCTAGAAATGCTTGGCCTGTATGTGCAGGCCAAGCATTTCTAGCAAAAGGAGATTTATTTTGTGGAAAACCGAGTGGAAAGCCGAATGGATTCATTTCTCCCTGCAGTGTTCCCGTGGTTGCCATGAGCATGAAAACAATTGAACGCATAATCCAATTTTTCATTGAGCTGCTCCTTTATTCATAAAGTTTCTCAATGAAAAATCCTCTGGTTGGATGGGTAGAGGTAACCTCTTGGGGTGTTTTACTGGTTTTATTCCTGCATGTCCAACATGCCCTGCGAGGCCAGGCTTTGCATGAGCCGGTTTCGCTGCATGAGCTTTAATGTTTTTACTCCGTATAGCTGCTTTTTTAGATTTTTTAGCAGAGGGACTAAGCAGGCGTGTTTTAACGGCTGATTTTTTAGCTTCACGCTGTAGGCTTGAAATATCATCATCTAAAGATTCCTCTTTATGAAGTAACGGCCTCAATTTTTTGAGTGTAGCGTCAAGCTTGGGGTGAAGTGCAACAATTTGTTCACGCATTTTTTGTAGGGGCTGTCCAAAAAAGGTGCGCAAATAAATTTTTTTTGAGGTAACAAGATGATAAGATGCGTCAATTTGATCTATTGAATCAATAACGCTGTCAAAGCCAACCAGAAACGGCGGGCCAAAAACACGACCGGGATTGCTGGCGGTGATGCGCTCGATGAGGCGTATTTTTTTGACTAGGCCATCCATGTAATAATTGTAAGCCTCATTTTTTTTCTTAGAGATAACAATTTTTTGTTTTTTAGTTTGGCTACCGTACGATGGGCCACCTTGTGGTTTTTGTGTGCCCAAGCTTTCAATAAAAAGCGTTTTTAAATCCTTAGAAACGTCTGATGCAGTTGGTGCTTCGGGCTTACTATCTTTGGCTCCATTGCTTGGGGCAGCAAATTCTGGGCGTGCGCCAAATGGAGTAGCTGCAGCGGGTTTTTTTGCTGGTTGTGGTGCATCATCCTCTGCTTTTGCAAACATGGTGTCCAGCTCACTAGCAAGCTGCTTAAAAAATGGATCGTCAAGAAAATCCAACGCCGAAAGTCTTGTGCTTGCAATACTCAATATGATAAATGCCATGATGGTATAAAGAATTTTCATGAGGCCCCCCTATATAATTTTCATCATAAGTTCTTTAAAGACAGGTAGTCAATCAAATGCGTGGTGTTGTTGTAAAAGGCTTTATTCTCCTGGATGTCCTCTTTGGGATGAGCTTGCTGCTAGCGGTTGTGCTGCTGTGTGGTTATTTTGAACAATTAGTGCGAGGCTTTGGCGGTAAAAGCGCGGCTCGGCGCTCTCTCATCGCCCACTACTACCACGTTTGCATGGATGGTACGCCGCAAGCCCCACAGATGCCTGCCGTGCTGCAATTTGAACAGTATGATGCTAAGGGCGCTGCGGTGTATTTTTGGCGACAGCAGGGAGTATTTACCGTCGTCCATGATGACCGGGTAGCCGCTGATTATTTGTACGTGAGGTTTGATGAAGATGCGCCGTAAGCGAGGGTCGCTGCTTATTGAGCTGGTGGTTGCGCTCAGCATTGGCATATTAATTTTGCTTCAGTTGAGCACCTTTCTTGTTACTTTTGTACAGCAAATGCATGCGCTAGCAAAGCAGGAGCAGCGTGCGCTGCAGCAAGGAGCTGTACTAGACCTTTTAATGCGAGACTTGGATACTGCAATTGCGCACTCAGAGTCTGATAATTCCATTAATTTAATTATCTTAACCTGCTGGCGGATGTCTGCCCATGAAAAAATTGAGCCGTTTCTAATTGTGTGGTCGCGCGTGCAGGGGCGATTGCAGCGAAAAATTGGCGGGGCTGTGGTGCCGCAAGTATTTGGCTCAGTGCTGCCTGGGCTTGCGTTTGACATTAATAAAAGAATAATGCGATTTGTAGATGAGCGGAATAAAGTTGTTGAAATTAAGTTTTAATAAAGCCGCCTGTATCCTTCGAGGCACAACTACGTTGTTCCTCAGGATGAGCGGAGAGAAGGTGTTAATTTTTGTGTTTTGTTGGTACGGACAAAATCCGCTCGTCCTGAGACGCCGCGCAGCGCGGCGTCTCGAAGTATACGGCCGACCAGCCTTTATTTCGCTGTACATGCTGCAAGCATTATTTTTTATTACAGGTTTTTGCGGCACCATTATTTATAAAGTGCAGCGTATGAGTAGTGCACATTATAGCCGCGTGCAAGCATTGTCTGATAGGTCATTATTAAAAAGCATTTATCCGTTTGTGCTTGCCCAGCTTGATAATTTGCCCCTACCCATCGAGCAAGCACCGATGAAAGTATCGATCAATATTGGTGCTTGCTCTAAAAAACTACTGATTCAGTGCAAGCTAAAAACTGACAGTGAAAAAGTGATAAGCATTGTGGTGTTAAGCAGCACTATGGAGGTAAAGAGCAGCGTGTATGTTTTTTTTACAAAAACGCGCGATGAAAAAGAGTGGACTTCTCGCGGGGTTCAATTTGGCAATTTTTTATAAAGCGCTGCAAAGGGAAAAAATGAGAAAAACAGGGTTAAGTAACTTCTATTCTTTAATAAGTTGATTGAGCTTATTGTTTGTAAGGTTATATGAAAAAATTGCATGGATTAATCGCCATATTGCTGTCGTCTATTCTCTATAGCCTTGTTCTGTTCGATATAAACAATTGTTTCTATTTGTCGGTTCCGGCTCTGATTGTCTTGCTAGTCGTTATTTTAAAAAACAATATTAAGTATAATGCTTTACTAGTTTGTTGTGCGTGGTTGCCGATCGTTGTGTTTGCTCATTACGTATGGTTTTTTTACTTGCTCAATACAAAGCTTGGTGCATCAACTGCCTGGTCTGTGGGATTGTACTGCGCATTATCATTATTGCATCTTCTTTGTTTTATATTGTTTTTTTGCACTGGGCTTATGGCATGGTATTTTGCTAATCGCATTGCTTGTTTTCATCGATACCAGGCTGTTTTTTTTATTTTAATCTTTACATCTAGTTTTCAGGCAGCTGGATTGATGCTCATGTTTATACTTGATGCACAAGGCTCTTATAATGTCATGAGTCCTGTGATTCCATTGTCGAAGTTTTTTATGCCATCTAGCAGGCTTAGCGGTGACGATTTTATTAAAAGTGCAGATAAGACATATTCGGCAAATACGCTCAGTGAAATTTCTTTTTTGAAAATAACTAAGAATGCGTCGCATAATTTGAATTTGTGGGCATCTAGTCAAAATTTATTTCACGCTATGCAGCAAGCGCCGGCTCGAGGCGTCGTGGTAACACCTGAATCATTTATTTCGTGTCCGCTCAATAGGGAGCCTGAGTTTTTATCTTTTGTGCAACAGTCGATTGGCCAACATCAGATGCTTATGTTGGCTGGGCAGTATGAGAGCGTTGATGGGCAGCTCTTTCAAGCTGTGTATGCATTGACGCATGAAGGGGTGCAGTATTTATATCTCAAGCAGCATGCAGTTCCCTGCGTTGAGCGCATGCCGCGTTACCTGCGATCATGGCGCAAAGGGTGTTCTATTTTTAAAGCTGAGCAATCATTTGCATCTGCAAGCTCCAATGAAACGGTTGGGTTTTGCTTTGCCGAAACACGCATAATTCCTCGCGTGTGTTCAGATTTTTTTTTAATAACAACCGTAATGGATCTTATAAAATGGCGTCGAACATTTGGTAAAAATTGCATCGTAGTGGTGCATGTAAATGATTCGTGGTTTGTTGAATACATGCGTGATTTAATCCGCCATGTAGCGCATATGCGCGCATGGATGGCGGATATTAATATTTTGTATGTTGATTATGGGATTTAAGTTTTTTAGTTACAAGAGAGGTAGATATTGTTAAACTGCGCCTCAGACATGGTGATAGCCTTGTTGTTGAGTACTATGCTAAAAGTTTTCGGTTTATTGAATACATGCGGTAATTGTTGTATCAGGTGGTACACAAACAGGCATGGATCGTCGGAGTGATGTTAACGAATATCGGTTAACTGCAATGGCGTTGTTTGCAAACAAAAACAAAGAAAGGGTACGTGTATGATCCAAGTATACATGCTTAAAGATGTTGAAGCCGTGGGAATGACCGGGCAAGTAGTGAAGGTTTCTGAAGGGTATGCCTCAAATTTCTTGGTACCAAGAAAACTAGCTATTCGTATTGATAATACTAATAAGAAGTTTTATGCAGGCGTACAGTTGCGCGAAAAAGTAACACAAGAAGTGTTATCAACTAAAGTGGGAATGATCGCAGAACGCATCAAAGGTCTTCGTCTCTCTGTTAAACAAAAAATACATGATGACGGGAAGCTTTACGGCTCATTGAGCGCGGATATCGTAGTTGATTTGCTTAAAGAAAAAGAAATTGTAATCACAAAAAAACAAGTTGAATTTGTAAAAAATATCAAAAACGTTGGTGAGCACAAAGTGATTATTAAGCTTTCAGCAAAACTAAAACCTGAGCTTACGCTTAAGGTTGTAGGCGAAGCAAAAGCTGCTTAAGTTACGATTAGAAAAGGTTCCTGGGTGGAGCTCTTATGCTGATTGCTCGCGGATGCAGTGTTTTTGAATGATTATTAATTTTCTCAAGTAATACAACGTGGGTTATGAGCGGTTATCCAGGACAATCGAAACTTTTTTATAATAAAAAAACTAACCAGCAAACGGAAACGTTGCTCGGTAGGACATTGCCAGCAAGCATCGAAGCTGAAAAGTCGGTGCTTGCTGCATTGCTTCTCAATGCAGATAACGTCACGCTAGTGTCGGATTTTCTTAAGTCCTCAGATTTTTATACACCGCAGCATCAGGTTATTTATCAGGGTGTACTTGATATTGCTTTTGCTAACCAGAAGATGGATTTGATTGTTTTGCAAGATCATCTGACTAAGCGCAATGAGCTTGAATCATGCGGCGGGGTGATGTATTTGCTTGAGCTGCAAGAAGACATTCCATCCATCGGCCTGATTTCACAACACGCAAAAATCGTAAAAGATAAAAGTATTTTGCGTGAACTTATTTTCTCAGCTGCCGATATTATCACCACGTGTTATGATCAAAAGGTCGAAGAGATCGATCAAGTGCTTGATAGTGCTGAAAAGAAAATTTATCAAATCGCCAACAATCTTACGCCGCCAACTTTTGTGCAGCTGGATATTTTGATTAAGCGTACATTTCAGCATCTAGCACAAATCAAAGGCCAGCGCGAAGGATTGACCGGTATAACGAGTGGATTTCGTGAATTTGATCGCATGACATCTGGCTTGCAGCGGGGTGATTTACTTATTTTGGCTGCTCGACCATCGATGGGTAAGACCGCGTTAGCAATTAATATGGCGCTCAGCGCATGGCATGGTGGCGCACCTATCGGCATATTCTCTCTTGAAATGTCATCTGAGCAGCTTGTGCTTCGTATGCTTTCATCTGAAGCAAATATTCCACACCAAAAAATTCGTAACGCGCTTGTCACCTCTGATGAGTGGATTGAGCTTACCAATCATGCAGGCAAGCTAGCCGAAGCTAAAATTTTTATTGACGATACACCATCGATTAGCATCATGGAGCTACGCGCAAAAGCGCGCAAACTCAAAGCTCAAGAAAACATTCAACTGATTGTAATCGATTATCTGCAGCTGATTACCACTGGTGGACGGCACGAAAATCGCACACAAGAAATTGCGGCGATTTCACGTTCGCTTAAAGCATTGGCTAAAGAATTAAATATTCCGGTCTTGGCGTTGTCGCAGCTATCGCGTTCACTAGAATCCCGTATGGACAAGCGACCGCAGCTATCGGACTTGCGTGAATCTGGCGCAATCGAGCAAGATGGTGATGTGATATTCTTTGTTTACCGCGATGTTATTTATAATCCGGAAACAGAAGATCCTGATGGTGCCGAGATCATCATAGGCAAACAACGTAACGGCCCAGTTGGTGCGTTTAACGTTAAGTTTCATGGTGAGATCACCAAGTTTCAGGACTATCAACAAGATTCGTATTAAATAAAAAAGCGCCCGCCAAAAAAAGTGGGCGCTTTTTTATTTAATACTTAAAAAATTAATTTTTATTTTTCTAAAGTTTTTCTACTGCAATATCAGCGATGCATTTTTTAAATGTGCGATTGCTTTTTTTAATCCAAGCATTAGCATGATAAGATTCGATAAGGTTGAATAGAAGCTCTTTAGTGAAGAGAATTAAGTGGAACGTATAATTTTAGGTATAGATCCAGGGTTTTCATTTACCGGGTATGGTGTTTTAAAAGTCTCTCAAGGCAAAACAGCTTTGCTTGATTGTGGTTATTTGCGATTGCCGCCACAAAAGCACTTGTCAGAGCGCGTTGGCATATTCCATCAATTTTTTACAAAAAAAATTGAGCAATACAAGCCAACCGGCATTGCCCTGGAAACATCTTTTTTGGGAAAAAATGCGCAGACTTTTTTGAAGCTTGGGTACTTGCGTGGTATTTTATATTTGCTGGCAAACAATCATCAGATGAGCATTCAAGAATTTGCGCCGCGAGAAGTGAAAAGTATGCTTACGGGATTTGGTGGTGCTAGTAAAGAACAAGTAGCCAGAATGGTCTTTATGCTTTTTCCACAACTACAGCAACTTAAAGAGTCTGAACGTAATGATTTAACCGATGCCGTAGCGATTACGCTGTGCGGACTCTGGTATAACAATGTAGTAGTACTTGGCAGTACTCGCGCATCTTAAAATAACAATAAAAGTTTTTTATATAAAATTTATATATTATTTGTTCTTGTAAGCTTGGCTTGTATAAGCTATGTATTGGCAGCTCATCTTAATGCGCCTTTTTTTACTTGATAATAAATAATTCAATAATTTTTAGATGACCATCTTTTGCTGCCCAGTCCAATGCTGTCGCGCTAGCACTATAAATTATAGCTCTAAATATTTTTCACCAACGCGTAATAAAAAAACAATTCCCACACATATTTTTTTCACGCCAACGCAATAAAAAAAGGCCTACAAATTTAGCGCTTGGAAAAACATTTCAACTACAGGCTTGTATTTGCATGTTGCAATAAATTATTGCAATCATGGTCAAATTTAAACGCCAATTAAAAATGCCGAAAAAGGACCGCGAAAGCCCTATAAAAGATTGGAAAACTGCCAATTGTTTCATATGGTCATATTTAGTGTCGAAATAACACTGTAGAATTCTCTATTAGTCTGATAATAGATATTATGTTAACTTATTTAAATTCCGGAAACGGGGGTGCAAGCTTAAGGTTTGTATTTTTCAAAAAAAAATAAGGGTTAAAGAACCTTCCTTCCTTGAGCTCGCGTAATTTACCTCTGGATCCTGGAAAAAGTTCCGGTTGAGAACGTGAGAACGCTCTTCCCCCGTGAATCCTGAACTTTTGTCGAGGGTCTGATAATTCTTTTAATAAATAAAAAAATTACAGTTGCCAAACATTTTTTACACACACAATTCGCATTGAGAATTTTATTTAACCCGGCTGGGACTTTTCCGCAAACTGTTTATGTATGCTTTCTAAAATTAAATCTGGTGCATTTTTTAAAATAGAAAGATGTTGAGCGTCAGGAATAATGCGTGCATCTGTTGGCTGCTGTGTAGCCGCTTGGCACAACGCAACAACACGATCAGCATAGAACTGTTCGTCATTCTCACCAACAAAAACCCAGAAAGGCATATTCCCCCAACTGGTAAGAATGTCATTGATTGCATATGGCGTTGTAGCAGTGCTCATAACATATGTGTATTGGCTAACGTAAAGCGGGTTTGCTTTTATCATATCATCCGGGTAATTAAAATAAACTGCATTAACATGATGAAACCATTCAACCGGCAACAACGCATTTAAAATAAAAACCCAAACACGAATATTTTTTACAAAAGAATTTTGATGAGCACCCTCATACCTGCCTGAACCTGCATTGGGGCCAAGAAATGGCGCTAAAAAAATATAGCCTTCAACCCGTAAATCTTTGTACGCATTGTGATAATTAATCAAAAGACCAGCCCCTGAGGAATGTCCAACAAAATAAAGTGGTGCGTCATGATGTTGCGCTTTTACCCACTCAATTGTCAGTTTAACATCATCAAAAAGAGTATCAACTGATGGTGAATCACCACGTGGTCCTTCAGAGTTACCATGTCCACGCACATCAAAGCAATACGTTGAAACACCTTGCTGTTGGAGCTTTTCTGCTATCCATTGATATGCTGGCGTTGAGTACGCCCCACCACCATGATACATAATAACAACAGCACGTTCTTGCGATTGCTCAGCTGGGAAGGCATAGTAAGCAAGTTTAATACGATCGTGTGCTGTAATAAAATGCACATCTTGTTTTGTGGTCGGCACTAAAGAATTATAAATTTCGTATGAAAATGGTGATCCAGTAGGCAATGCAATATTTGATAAGAAAAAAATTGTCATAAAAAATTGTATTATTACTTTCATAATGCAATATCATTACGAATAGTTTGAGCATCAATAACCGCATCTAGAGGGATGTGGCCATCATAGAGATGATAATACTTGCTACTACCACCAGGATTTGTTTCAAGCTTAAGAGCACCAACAAATTTTGTAGGATCGACAGTTAGAACAACAAAAATAGGAACATTTCCCCAATATTTTGTACAAATACGCTCAAGTTGGTCAGCTGTAGAAAGATGATTAAAAGTCTCATCAAATTTAGAAGGCTCAACACGGCCGTCTTTTTTACTAGCCGCCCACCCGTCCACTGAAACTATTTTATAAAGACATGAAGGCACAATTTCATTCACTCTCTTCTCCTTATTATCAACTTTATTAACACTATAATTTTGCATTATTACGATTTTTAGATAAAAAGACAAGAAACATCACAACGCAAACAAATTCTTGCTTTAAGGATAGATATTTAATTGTCGTGAAAACACCAAGCAACAATCATTTTTTATTGTTATAACTAAACCTTGTATGCGATATTTTCTGTAGAAATAAAAAAACGTTCAAACTGACTCTATCTAAAAAAGAGGCCTTGATTTTTAAACCAAAGCCTCTTTTTTCAAAACTATAAATTAATTGTTAGTGCTAAGAACAAAAGCCTTGACTAATGCTTGCTATTTTTTGCCCGCAAATTGTCTTGCGTAATCAATAGGTTTCAACCCACCATTATCTAGAATCGATTGATCACAGTGAGCTTCTTTAACTAGCTTTTTCGTAACTTCACTATGTCCAAATTCTCTTGCGTAATGCAATGGCGTTTTACCTTGACTGTCCCTGATGTCCATAGTAGCAACGTAAGAACCAGTAAATTGTGTTGCATAAATTAGTTCATACACTATTTTAGAACACCCATGCTCTGCAGCATAATGCAACAGCGTTTTACCAGTATGATCTTGCATATTAACGATCGTTGCTACGCTAATTTCAAGCCTTTGTGCGATGACAATTGCCTTTTTAAAATCAGATAGCTTACTATCACTCCTAACAAGATTTTGCATCGTCAATAACTTCTCAGCAATAAGCTGCATAGCAGTTACCCCTTGATTATCAGAAACATCAACAGAGGCTCCTGCATTCATAAGTTCTTCGATAACTTTCCAACGAGGATGTTTTGCTGCATAGTGTAATGCTGTTTTGCCGTTGGCGTCTTGTATATTCACAAGATAGGATATGTCTTTACCAAAATCTTTTGCTAATTGAATCATCACGCTAATTGCAGGTAAGGAGTTTTTCTGGCTTACAAACCAATGTAATCCAGTTTTTCCTTCCTGATCAAGTCTAAAAAATTCATTCAGTTTTTCTTCTGCACGAGGAGCTACATAAGCCTTATGAAGATAAGAACATGATTTATACTCATCATCATCATCGTATTCATCGTCATCTCCATCATCTTTATTTTCAACTACCAACTTTTTAACTACCAATTCGAAAGTTTCGATTGGTATTGGTGTTGATTTTCCAGATGATTCTTCAGTTGTTGCTGGAGAATCACTCAAACTAGAAAGTGAATTTTGACTTAAAGACGACGGTATAAGCGCTCTAAACCTTGAGACAAAAGAAGAAGGAGAAGGAGAAATTACCATCGCTCTAAGGCTTGCGGCAATACCAGCAGAATTAGGCTTAATATCGACTGCTGTATCCCCATTATCAAAAGGAGAAACTTTTTTTGCTGCGTTAAGCTGCTTCTGGCCAGTTAGTACCAAACTTGATAATAATAATAATAAATATAACTTTTTCATAAACCCCTAAAAAATAATTCCGTTGGCGTTTTTACAACGACGCCATACCCCCAAACAAAATGGACCGCAATTATATGTACATTCACAAAAAACTACAAGCTTATTATTTTTATAACCGCAAATAAAATTATATTACTCTGAAATTAAAAAAATAAGGTTACTGCAACGCTATGATTTTGAATCGTGCATAACCACCTACTGCAAGGCATTGCGACAAAGTATTGTTCTTATGCGAAACCCCAAAGTACTCTTAAAAGCCCTTTAATAAAAACTAAAGAACTCTTACTGAGAGTAATACAAATAGAGATCAACTTGCAAGAGGTTGTAAAATATTTCCAAAGTTTTTTGTAGCTAACACATCTTGTCTATAAAATACTGATAGTTTTGCTCGAAACTCTGTATTTTATAAAATACGCTTATATTCGAAGATTACGCACAAAACCTGCCCAGAGATGGAACCATCTCACACTAACCTAAAAAATTTAACTGTGGGCAATTTTAAAAGCAAAATTTTTTGCAGAAAAAAACATCGCACGGAGGGTATCCGTGCGATGAAAAAAGGAGAAAGGAGAGTAGTAATGAAGATTTCTAGGTCAACTGCTCATCAAAGGAGTCAATCAACCTCACATCAGTATAGTATCATATCTAATTAAGAATGCAATAATTTTTTACAAAGTGCTTTAAAATAGGGGTTTTACGAAAAAATTGACAGAAAGAATTAATAATTCTGCAAAAAAACGCCGCATGATTATGCACCATGCGGCGAAAAAAGGAGAAAGGAGAGTAGTAATGAAGCTTGTTTATTTCACAAATATAGCTTACTCCGGGCATGTTGCCGCAAGCAAGCAAAACGTACTCTAAAAAACCGCCATGCAGGCTTGCACCCGCATGGCGGAAAAAGGAGAGTAGTAATGAAGTCTTATATATTATTTCAAATGTTATTTGGGACCTGAAATAATATAGTAAAACACAATCAAGTCAAATAAAACCTGATTTTTAATAACAAGATCTTTTAGTAATTAGAGCTTAATTATCTGAGCCTGTTGAGTAGAGAATAAGCGCTCGTACTCGAGCGGAATGGTTAAAATAACCTGCGTAGCCAGCTGCTGAATAATGGTTAGGCAAGCCTGAGCTCTATCACGATCAAAATCAGTAAGGAAATCATCAACCAGAAAAACTGCTGGATTATCAGCCTTAATCGACTCCAAGACCTGAACAATTTTGATCAAATAAGCCAGCAGTTTTTGCTGACCTCGTGAGGCAAAAAGCCTTGCTTTGCGTCCATCAAGTAAAATTGAAAAATCATCTAGATGAGAACCAAAAAGAGACCGTTGCCAGTGACGCTCTTTTTCGAACAATGCTGAACAATACCTACGCCAAAATTCGTCAAAGCCAGCATTTTCAACATCACATAACTCTTTGGGTTGATAGGATAACGAAACTTGATAAGAAATTTCCGGTAAATATTCCGACAAAATTTTACGCAATGAATCTTCTAGTCGAGATAAGTAGAGTTTGCGCACTTTTTGAATTTCGCCCGCATGCTCCCAAAAAAGCTTGGTCCAGACCATAAACTCGTCTGACGGCTTATTTTCTCGTTGTGCTTGGCCCATGAGGTAGGCATTGCGCAGCAAAAGCAATCGGTTATACTCTCTAAAAGCATTGATCTGGTCGGGATATTGGAGAAGAATCGCTGCATTCATAAATGATCGCCGCTCATCGGGCTCGCCACTAATGAGTGAAAGATCATCCGCAGTCAACGTAACAACGCGGTAATGATCAATAATATCCTTGTATCCATTCACAGGCTCATCGTTTAGCCTAATAAATTTTTTAGAGTCACGCCCCACGCCAACACTAATTTTTTCTTCAAGTGCATAGCGCGGTTGATAAAAATTTACAGCGATAAAGCTATGTTCCTTACCCTCTTGAATCAAATCACGCGCAGCGCGAGTACGAAACGAGCGTAAATAACAGGCATAATGGAGACTTTCGAGAATCGACGTCTTGCCAACACCGTTATTTCCCTCGATAACAACAAAATTGCTTTGCAAATCAAAGCGCTTATTTGCAAAGCAGCGAACATTTTCCAGTTGTAGTGAACGTATGATCACGACGTATTACCAATACTATAAAAATATATGAACGAGCAGCTTCTTTTAATAGAACTAGATCCCAGCGCTGAGGCTTGGATGACAAGAAATCTCATCCAAGCTTTAATATCTAACGCAGCACCTAGTAAGTAAAATTTATCATCCCAGGCAAGGACCTGGAATCTCTTTTCTTTTTTATTTCTACTATTGTGTTGTAGAAACTGGCATTACTAAATACGTCAAATCACAATCCTGATCATGTGATTCAAAAATAATAGGTTTTAGAGGGCTCTTAATAAAAAATTCAACTTTTTGTGCTGGAAATACTTGTAAGCCATTCAAAAGATACGGTGAGTAAAAGCGGCTTTCTACAGGTCCGCCTATAAAATCTTCAAGTATTAAATGCTCTTCAAGCTTACCTATTTCTTTGTTGTGCACGCTTACATTAAGTGAGCCGGGTACAAAAACAAAATTGGTTGAAACAAATTGCCCTGCAAGCAAACAGCTAGCACGCTTCAATGTTTTTACAAATGAATCACGCGCAACCCTTGCTGGTACGAAGCCTTCACGATCAAGCACTGGCTTATAGTGTGGAAACTGATCCGCAATCAAGCGTGTGAAAAAGTTAAAATTTTTGCCTGAAAACACAAGCTGGTTACCGCATACGCCGATAAATACTTTTTCGCTTGCGCCACTACCTTCAAGAATTTTTTTTATTTCTATGACTGCTTTTTTAGGCAATAACCATTTACGATCATCTGGGGAAGTATAGCGCTTGCTAGTAACCTGAGCCAGACAATGACCATCTGTAGCCACAAAAGCCATTTGGTCGTTGGTGATCTCAAACAACATACCATTAAGAGCTGGGTTGGCATTATTTTGAGGAATCAAAAAAGCAACTTTATCAAGCAACCCAAGAAAGAAACTTGATTCCATATCCATGAGGTTTTCAATACGCTCAGGAAATGGTGGAAACTCTTCTGCATTTTTAATATTGAGCGATAAATCTACCGCACCAGCTTTGATGCTAACGCTTGCTTCATCGATAGTAAAAGCAATATCACCTTCAAGCTCTTTTACCAATTCAAAAATTCGCTTTCCAGGAACCAAGAAAACTTTTGGCTCTGTAATATCGCTCTCAATGAGCATTGTAGTCTGCAAACTGATTTCAAGATCAGTCGCTTTAAGCGTAAGCTCGCGCGCGTTAAGTTGGAACAAAATCGACTCGGTTACATCAAGCGTTGTACGCTTATTACAAATAGGCTGCATAGAGGAAAGCAGCGATATGAGTTCTTTTTGCGGCGCAGTAAATGTCGCTTTCATCACTATGAATCCTTAATCATTCAAAAAAAAAATTCAAACAAACGTAGACAAGAATACCACATCAATGGCATAGAGCGAATGGTAAAAAATAAAAATTTCTTATAAATTTAAAAATGAACCTTCGATGCACTCCATGTTGAGCTTTTTTCCTCAAGCTCCTTGTGCCCACAATAATTTTATCACTTGCACTCAAAGCACCCTCTTATAATCTATGCTAATACTAAACAGCATTTCAAGGAGATACTTATGAGCTCTTTTACCAAGCATTCATTTGCACAACAGGTTCAAGAAATGATTACACTCATCCACGATGCAACTAAATATGAAATTTTGCCTCGCTGGCAAGAAGTAGCACCTGAAGAAAAAACATCCTTTATTGGTTTTCGCGATTTAGTAACAATAGCTGATAAAGAAACAAGTCGCTATATTCTTGAGCGTATCAGACCAAAATTGCCCGGCTCCTATTCAGAAGAACACAAATATGCTGATCGTTTTAATCATGACCTGCTATGGCAAATCGATCCAATCGACGGCACACAAGAATTTTGCGAAGGATACGCAGAAGGCTATACCACCCTTGCAGGGCTACTCAAACGCCGAGAAGATGGCTCGTACTCTTCAGTAGCCGGCATCATCAATCGCCCTGCCCTCAAAACCGTTTGGTACACCGATGGCTCAGGAGAGGTGGTATTTTTACGCGATGGCAATAAACAACCGTTGCCAACGTATGAATGCAAAGAGATTTTAGTGTATCAACGCAAAGTAGATAACCTTGTAGGCATTACTGAATTTCTTCCTGTGTTGAGAAACCACTTTTGCTTGCCCGCACGCATAATTCAAGCAGGAGGCTCTGGCGCATCAATCACTGATTTACTTGAAGGTAAAATCAATCTTATAATTTTTAACGCCAATATTTCCAAAGATTGGGATGTTGGTATGGCTGATCCAATCATTAAGGCTCTTGGCGGTTTTATCTGCGATCTTGACGGCAACGAGTTGACCTACAACCGCCCAGACGTAGCCAGCCTTGGCGAACCGTATAATTTACGCGGCTACGTCATTTCGATTGTATTTAAAAAAGAAGAAATACTGCCACTGATCAAGCAAGATCTAGCATTTGATGATCGATTGAACAGTAAAAAATAAATACTACCTACGCTCACAAAAAACATATCTACCTCTTAATTATGATGTATTAAAAAACCTGCTTGCCGCTCCCGATATTAATATTAATATTCCTGACAAAAAAGGCAGGAAACCCCTTTATATCGCCAAAGAATATAAACACAAAATATCAGAATTGGCTCTACGTGCAGCTAGAGCTATCGAAGGAACAAACATTATTTCAGCAGAAACGACAAAACCTAGCCTGAAATGATTGGATCGACAAACCCTGTGGTGTTTTACTCAAAATTTCAATATCACGCTCGCGGGTGACGTTTGTCATATTCTTTGCGTTGTTCATCATCTTGCAAGTGCGTGTAAATCTGCACGGTTGAAAGATTTTCATGCCCCAAAAGCATTTGGATTGAACGCAAATCAGCACCGTTTTTAAGAAGATGACTTGCCAATGAATGGCGAAGCGTATGCGGGGAAATATCTTTAGCTATGCCAGCTTTACGTAAAAGCTTTTTGAGATACACCCAATAAGATTGACGTGATAATGGAATAAGTTTGCGCCGGTAGCGCGTTATAAAAACATGTTTAGTTGGTAAGGTAGTTTTGTACCCAAAATCTGCAAGCGCTGCATTTTCGCCTCTCACGGCACAAAGCGCTGGAAGCACCTGATCTAAGTAATAGCGCAATGCAACCAATACCGCTCCTGGCACCGGCACAAGGCGTTCTTTGTTGCCTTTGCCAAAAATTTGGATAAAACCTGTCGTAAAAATAATCTGATCAAATTTAAGCCCTAGTAGCTCAGAAATACGCATACCAGAAGCATACAACAGCAGCAGCATGACATAGTTACGCACGCCCTTTGGCGTCTCGTCTTGCTTACTCATGACCAATAGCTGCTGCGTTTCTTCTTCGGTCAGATATTTTGGCAATCGCTTTATAAGCTTGGGAAAAATGAGCACTTTACCAAGATCCACTACCTGAAAATTCTTGGCCGCAAAGCCGTAAAAGCTTTTAAATGTAGAGATCTTACGCGAAACGCTACCACCCTGCAGCCCACGATCATGTAACTGCTTAAGGTATAATTTGAGATGGAGTTTGTCACACTTGAGCAGTGACCGCTTTTTCTTTTTTAAAAAAAGATCAAGATGCTTCAGGTCGCTTTCATAGGCCTGAACTGAGTTGTTACTCAATCGTTTCTCGGTAACGAGATAGGTAATGAACGCGGCTAAAGCATCTTGTCGTTGTATCATTATTTACCAAATTAAAGAGATAAAATTAGTAGCACTTAGCTACCAGAATATCTCGGTCACTTTGGCTTGTGCAATTGAAGCAGGTTTTGTGTTTGTTTTCGTTTACCAGGCAACGAACTGTACCCTTAACTTCTTTAAGAGCTAGCTCACAAGCCTCACCACCACACCAACCAACTTGGTACATGCCGTTGTCAGCATCAAGCTGCGATGCAAATTCACTTAGTTTATCAGCTTGCTTCCATTGGCTTGCGCGGCGTGCAGCTGCCCGATCAAATAAAGCTTTTTGGATAGTGTTTAGCAAGGTAGCTGTTTCTTCAACAACTGCTGCCAACTTAATAAACGTTTTTTTCTTTGTTTTATCTTCTTCCATGCGATTGACGAGTACCGCTTGTTGAGCAACCAAATCTTTTGGTCCTAGCTCCAAGCGTACCGGTACGCCGTGTGATTCCCAATGATAAAACTTAGCCCCTGGGGTCTTAGTTTCGTCGGTATCAACAACAACGCGTATGCCTGCAGCACGCAGCTGCTTAGCCACTGCCATTGCAGCGTCAATAACAGATATTTTTTCTTCTGGAGTCTTAGAAATAGGAACAATTACTACCTGAGTCGGTGCAATTTTTGGTGGCATGATCAAACCATTCTGATCACCATGCGTCATAACGAGTGCACCGATCAAACGAGTGGTTATCGCCCAGCTCGTACAAAAAGGGCTTTGCAATGTGCCGTCTTGCGCCTGAAATTTAACACCAAACGCAGCTGGAAAGCTTTGCGCTAAAATATGACTAGTACCCATTTGTAGGGCTTTGCCATCTTGCATAAGTGCTTCGAAGGTGTACGTAGTGTCTGCACCAGGAAAGCGTTCATGTGGTGTTTTTTCACCGATAACGACGGGAATCGCCAAATAATCTTCAGCAAGCTGGCGGTAATGCTCGAGCATTGCCAACGCTAAAGCTTTTGCTTCTTCATGAGTGGCATGCGCGGTATGACCTTCTTGCCACAAAAACTCTGTGGTTCGTAAAAATGCTCGCGTGCGCATTTCCCAACGAATAACATTGGTCCATTGATTAATTTTAAGCGGCAGATCGCGCCAAGATTTTATCCAACGAGCAAAAGCCTCATAAATAATAGTTTCTGATGTTGGACGAATAACATAGGGCTCTTCTAATTTTTTGCCACCAGCGTGTGTAACTATAGCAACTTCAGGCGAAAAACCTTCAATGTGCTTCTCTTCGCGGCGTAAAAATTCTTCAGGAATAAGCATAGGGAAGTATACGTTTTCAACGCCTTCTTGCTTGATTTGTGCATCAACGATGCGTTGAATATTTTCCCATATGGCAAAACCATAGGGCTTGATAATGAAGCAACCACGCGTTGGGCTGGTATCCACCAAGCCTGCTTGCATGATAACTTCTTGATACCACTCTGGAAATGATGTCTTAATATTTGGCAATGAGTCCACAACACACCCTTCTCATTAACCGCTACAGAGGTCTAAGCTCTTCCCTCTCCAAGCAGATTTCGTAAATTTGTAACAATATTTGCTCTAAAAATTAATCCAGCACTACCCTGCCAAACGGAATCGGTCATTATTATTTCAACGCCCTTAGGAAAAGCAGGGTTGTTAATCGCACTAACATGGAGAAAGTGCGTAAAATTATCTTTTTCTGCTTTAAGTTGCCATTTATTGCGTTCAGCCTCAGATAAATTATCCGGCATATCTGGTAAATAAGCTGTATTAATAACAAAATCTAATGTACTACCAGGAACAACTTGAAATTGCGCAATCTCTGCCGCGGACAGCACTTGATTATTATAACGCGTCTCAATAAAGCAATTCTTTTTGCGACAAACAGGCACATCTGCTAGATCACTACCGTAAGCCAAAGCATCACCATCTTTATTCTTACGCACAGTATCTCTGTATGATACTTGCTTCTCAGGAACTAATGCTCTTGCCGTATCAGCTAAAACAGGCAACGTTAGTAATCCAAATTTTTGCTTCTTTAAACCGCGTTGATGAAGCCCATCTAACACTACCCTTACATCGCCATTCTCTAAACCTTCTACATTCACTCTAGCTGGCGCTATTGGGAGGCCCTTAGATATACGTTGCTGAGCGATGGTACCACCTACAGCTGCCAAAATATCTCTCGCAACGCCTCTAAATTCTTTAAATTCTACTTCATTATTAAGTAATGCCAGATTAAGATTTGCATCGCCATCAGCATTTTGCTTGCATACTACGGCATACGCAGCATTTATGCCACACTGAGCACCTTCTTGGTGTCTAAGCATTAATGGCGCATGATTAGCCTTCGACCAATCGGCTATCTTTTTTTGGTACTGTTCATTTTCTATTTTTATATAATAATAGCCACCAGCACCAATTCCTACCAGTGCAATAATGCTTCCTGCCAGAAGAAATGGGTGCTCTTGGGCAAATTCAATTGGCAACGCGACACAAATATCAGTTAAAATTTCCCAGGTAGAAAAATCAAAAAATTCATCAGTAAGCACATTTTTTGTAAGCTCACTATGCAATGCCATGAGCACATCGATAGCTTCATAATCTATAACCTGCGCTGAAGTGGCTGAACGCGTTGAGAAATATGCGGCTAATAAGAATGTTTTGTACTTATCTACCCTATTCTTCCAGCCGCGCACCATTACAGGTGTTGGCCATGCTGTCGGATCAATATCATTAAACAAAGCGTAAAATCGTGTCTTTATTAGAGGTGATGCGCTAAAAGCTCCCTGATTAAAACAGGCCTCAATCCGTGTGAAAAGCTCTTCAATACGCAATAGATTTTTTATAGAAGAAGCTGTAGCCATTGAACGGCTTGCATGAAGAACTTGTGTTACATTTTTAAGATACGTAACAAATGGTTTTATTGATGAGGTTTTAATCTCTGAATTATTTTGATCAAGCGTTTGACTAACATTAATAACGGTATCCATTGCTTGCGCAGCAAAATCAGTTGCTGAAGCATAAGTAAAAAGTAGCGCAAAAATAAGAATATATTTTTCGTGCTTCATCAGCTTAATCCAATCCATGATCTGTTATTCAAAATAAGTATCTTGAAGGAGCATAGTATAGGTATAAAACAGAAAAAAGTAAAAATCTCTGTCTCTACTTTTTAGCTGCTCAAACTAATAATTCAACATCTATATCTATGAAAAATTTACGCCTCATATGGTCGCAATAAATTACGAATATTACCTAAAATTTCCGCATAAAATGGTAATTCTGCTTCCTGGAGATCAAAGGTCTCTGAAATTATAAATCCCACGCCACCTTCAGCCTCAGGGTTGTTAACTGCACGAATGTGGAAAAAGTGCCCATTGGCAGGTGGTTCTATTTGTCGACCTTGATCATCAAGGCCTCGAGCTTCTGTAGGAATTACGTTTGTATTAATAATAAAATCAAAAGTATTACCTCGGGCTCGTTGAAACTCTTGAATGCGCGGTCGCATTCCAGGACCCCTGTTTAAATCGAAAGCTTCATACCGCAATCCACCGCGTACAGAATCGCAATGCGCTACTCGGCCAGCTGGCAACGCATCTGCTTGATAAACGCGATAGTTACCATCAAGGCCTAACTCTCGCTCTCGATAATAAATAGCTTCAATGCGGTCAGGTGCTAGCATTTCAAATGAGGCCACATGGTAAGGTTGAACAGCTAAACCAAATTCATTGCGCTCTGTTCCTGCTTGCTGAAGAGATTCAATCAAAATTTGTACATGATCATTTTCAAGAAACTGATCAACATGTACATTTTGCTGTTGAATGTGCCCATTTTGAACAGCTTGCTCCAAAAGACCTTGCGCATAAGCTTTAAATTGATTGTAGCCTTGTCTATCACAAGCTAATGCTTTATAACCAGCAAGATCCGCCGCGGGTACCCGCCCATAACAATTTTGGCGGTACAACGACCATGCCGCACAATCGCCTCTTTCTTGCAAAGCAACGACAACCTGAGTTCCTTGCGCTTGCTCCCAAGTAGTTACCGCTTGTTTTCTAACCTCTTCGGCCGCAGCTCTTGCTCTAACAGCTGCTTCTCTAGCTTCTTCAGTTTGCACCAATCCTCTTAACGGAGCTTCAGCCTCTTTAGCTTGCGCTGCATACTGCAAGTAGCGATACCCAAAGTACCCTGTCGCTCCAAGCGCAATAATGCTACCAAATACGAGAAATGGATTTTTTTGGGTAAATTCAATTGGCTGAGTTATCAAGATATCTGCTAACAATTCACACGTATAAAAATCAAAAAACTCATCGGTAAATACGTTTCTTGTAAGCTCACCATGCAATGCAATCAATGCATCAATTGTTTCATAATCTATTGCATGAGTTGCGGCTGAACGCGTTGAGAAATATGCGGCTAATAAGAATGTTTTGTACTTATCTACCCTTTTCTTCCAGCCGCGGACCATTGCAGGTGTTGGCCAGATCGTTATATCAACATCATTAAACAAGGCATAAAATTTTGTCTTTATTAGAGGTGATGCGCTAAAAGCGCCTTGATCAAAGCCCGCTTCAATCAGCGTGAAAAGCTCTTCAACACGTAATACATGTTTAAGAGAATATGCTGTTGCCATTGATCGGCTTATATGAAGAACTTTTGTCACATTTTTAAGGTACATAGAAAACAATTTTGATGAAGAAACTTTAGCTTCCACTTCATTGATACTGCTATCGGCAAGAATAATGCTTTCTGGTTGAGCAGCAAAGCTCGTAGCAAAAAAACCTATAAAAAATAGTACAAAAGCTCTAAAAAAATTCGTATGCTTCATAATCGTGTCCTAATTCATGACCTTGCAACCTGAATAAATAGCCTGGAGCAGCAGTATATGGATAAAACAAAAAAAAGCAAAAAGGGGCTCCTGTTCATCGTTGCAGCCCCAACTGGTGGTGGAAAAACAACCCTTGTAAACAATGCCCTTAGCCTGTTAAAAAAAAAAATTCCTATTGAACGCATTGTCACCTATACCACCAGACCAATGCGTAAAAATGAAGAAAATGGTCGAGATTACATCTTTGTAGACCGAGAAGAATTTTTAAGATTACAGGCTGCACAGCATTTTTTTGAAGTTACCACATACAATGACAATCTGTATGGCTCACCACGCTCATTCCTCAAGCAAATTCCCAAAGGCGCGTCGTTTATTGCCATCACCGATCGAGCTGGCGTAATCTCCTATAAACAATTATGCGACAAAGCTGTATGTATCTGGATCACGCCCCCCTCTCTCGAAATTCTTGCAACAAGGCTAAAAAATCGGGGCAGCGAGTCTGAAGAGAGCTTGCACCAACGACTTGCTTTGGCGGCAGAAGAGATTGCTGCTGAAGAGCATACACCTCTTTGTAGCTATGAAATTATTAATTCAACCATAGAATCCGCCACGGAACAGTTGGTTGATATTATCACAAGCAATTTACAAGCTGATTAGTTACATTTTGATCAAAACAATGCGCCGCTTATCTTAAAAATAAGCGGCGCATTGTTAATTTTTCTAAGCAACTAGGCATTCATATTTTAGAACGGAACAATTCTTGCCTGTAAAAAACGTAGAGCCCCGCAGTAACAAGTCCGAGCGATATAAGGTACTGATACTGCACCTGGCCACCAAACAAGGCCCAGTCATAAAATGCTGCAAAGGTTGGACACAAAAATCCTGCAAAGGTTAAAAAAGTGATTGAGTAGCGATGCAGCAGCCAACCGTAAAAATTATAAACAATGACGTTTGAAACTACGATCAATGCCGCAACCCACATAAGAAACTGCGGCCAGTCATAGACAACTGGCGCTGATTCAAGAAGCGCCGATGTACCAAAGCTCAACACCCCACCAATCAGCATGGCAACGCCATTGATTGCGGTGAGGGGATAACCCTTAACTAAAAGCTGTTTGACCAAAAACCAGGCATACGCGCCAGAAACTACAGCGCCAAATAATACTACGTCTGGAAGTGAAATACTGAGCATCTCACCCAACGCGCCACCACTGACCATAAAAATTGGTACCATGCCGCATAGGCCAATCCCGATACCAAGAAGCTTTACCTTGCTTAAACGCTCTTTGAGTAGCACATAAGATAACAACGCAGCTATAAACGGTGTACATGAGTAGATCAATGTTGTTTTAAGGGCCGAAAGATATTGCAGTGCCCAGAATTCAAGAATAAATGAGAAATAAATATGAAACAGCGCAACTCTGAAAAAAAGCCACCAATCGCTTCGAGCAATAGTAAATTTGTTGTTCAGACGAGCAAATCCAAACAAGAGCAGCCCTGCCAAGGTCATTCTAAAACCTATTAAAAAAAATGGGCGCCCAAACATGAGCGCGTTCTTTGCCAAGATAAAGGTGGAGGCAAGTAAAGCATATAACAGTGCAACTAAAAGCATGATATTACTTTCTTAAAGATGAACAATAATTAACGAAATAATAACAACCAATGACAATCAGAATAGGGGTTAAAAATAAAAGATATAGCCCCCAAAAACCCCATACACGCAAACAAGCTGATAGTGTCAAAAGAATTATGTACAGCATGAAAAACCACCCGCCTGCGGCAAAAATTATACTCGGTATTTTTTGGGCAATTATTGTCATGCTCAATGAATAGGCTAATAATGGTGTTAAAAAAACCCACAAAATTTGTATATATCGCCGCCATCGCTCCGCCAGAGAATCTTTTTGCGGTGTGGCCCAAAGTTGTTGGATTGTTTGGTATTTTACAGGCGTTAGCAAAAATTTTTTTGAAACAACAAAAAGCTTTTCTAAATCAAGCAGCCCTCGATCGAATGCAGCTGTAAACGCAAAATCGCCCGTTTTTTTATCGATGCCAACAATCGATCCGCCATGAAATAATAATTTTTTATCAGACAAAGCCACGCAATTCCCCCACATCACAAAAGTGATTGCACGAGGGACAGCTTTTGTTTTTTCCTGAATTAAGAAAAAATTGTTAAATATTGTGCTCGCCCCATGCTGTTCAATGCGTTCAAAATAGACCGCTACGCCGGGGACAGGAAAATGCAAAAACCCCGGAGCTAAGGTAACAAATCGTTGCTCAGCAACGGTGTATAAAAACTGCTTGCCCCAATCGTAAGATTGCGGTGCCAACCAAAGCACCAAAGGAACAAAAATCCCCGTTACAATTAACGACGCAAAAAAAAAGCCGGCAGCAAGCTGACGACGTAGGCGTGGGAAAAAATCGATTAATACAGCTTCACCATCTTGTTGCGCTGCATACGAGATAAAAAGACAACCACAGAGTAAAGCAAATGGGTAGACAAATACTGCCATGAACGGCAGCGCCCCAAGAAAAAGAGCTACCACTAGATCAGACGATGAGAAGATATTTTTGCCAACGACGTTTACTGCGCTAAGCACGCTCGTCATAATAACCAGAACAAGCAGAAAAGCGCTTAAAAAGCGCCGGCAAAAATACCAGATAATCACTATTCAGCACCGGTCATAGTAAGTGATTTTCGCCCTTCGATACGCAACTTCGTTGCTACTCGAGATAAACTTGGCTCGAAGGGCCCGTTCATGGTGAGTGATTGCGAAGCAATCGTATCGAACCAAGCGAAAATTGTATCGAACCATTATTTTCCGTTACATTTAGCCACAACAAGCTCATGATCAACAACCTTGATGCGCTCAATGTTTACCGCTTTTCCAGTCTCTGGATCAACTGATACAACGATACCCGTAAGAACCAATGGCAGAGCTGTTTCTACTTCAAATTTCCCTAATCTAGGATGCACAACCATTTTACGGTAAGCACCTTCAAAAGAAAATCCAATAACTGAATGCATTGAACCTGAGCTACCAAGATCAGTAATGTAGCCCGTACCTTTTGGTAAAATCATTTCATCGGCTGTTTGTACGTGTGTATGCGTACCAACGACAACAGAAACGCGCCCATCAAGATGTAGCCCAAAAATACGTTTTTCTGATGTTGCCTCAGCATGAAAATCAACCAAAATAATTGGCGTCTTGTGGCGTAAAAAAGTCAGAACTGAGTCCATCATGCGGAATGGGCAATCCAAAAGCTCTTTAATAAAGACACGGCCATGGATATTGACCACTGCAACCACATGTTGCCCAACATTAAAAAATGTATACCCGCGGCCTGGGCACTCTGGGTGAAAATTAAGCGGCCTTAAAAGATCTTCGCGCTCTTTAAATAGCGCATAAACCTCTTTTGAATCAAGGGCGTGGTTACCAGTGGTAACCACATTAACGCCCAGACTTTTTAGCAACTCAAACCCTTTAGGAGTAATCCCCTGACCGTTTTTGGCGCTATTTTCACCATTCACGACGACGCCATCAATCTTATACTCTTCACGCAATCGAGGAATCCACTTTTGCGCTAGTGCTAGACCAGGGTCGCCAATCAAATCACCAATTATTAAAAAACGTAGCGGTATAGCCATGTTGTAAATCCTAGCTCTTAGCGAGCCGTTTGAATAAATCGTTTTTCTCGGATGACGTTTACCTTTATTTCACCGGGGAACGCCATTTCTTCTTCAATTCGTTTAGCTAAATCATGCGCCATTAAAAATGATTTTTCGTCATCTAAGCGATCTTCATCGACAATTACACGAATTTCGCGTCCAGCTTGCAATGCATACGCTTTCTTAACACCTTCAAAGCCAGCAGCAATTTCTTCAAGCTGCTCAAGACGTTTGATATACGTTGAAAGAGTTTCTTTGCGAGCACCAGGACGAGAAGCCGATATTGCATCCGCCAAATGAACGATAAAACCATAAATTGAAATAGGCGCTACTTCTTCATGGTGACTTGCGATTGCGTTAACAACGATTGGATCCTCACCATACTCTTTTGCTAAATCGCCACCAATGATTGCATGCGGCCCATCAACTTCAGCTGATACAGCCTTACCAATGTCATGCAAAAGCCCGCCACGCGCCGCAATTTCCGTATCGAGACCAAGCTCACCGGCAATCATACGCGCGAAATATGCAACTTCTTTACAATGCACTAACTGATTTTGGGTATAACTAGTTCTGAAGTGAAGCTTGCCAAGCAAACGAACGATTTCTTGATGAACGCCTCTAAAGCCAAATTCCAACACTGTTTGTTGGCCAATTTCAACGATAAGATGTTCAATTTCTTCTTCACATTTAAGCACGGTTTCTTCAATACGCGTTGGATTGATACGACCGTCTTGAATAAGCTTGGTAAGTGAGCGCTTTGCTATTTCGCGGCGAATTGGGTTAAATCCTGATATGGTAATTATTTCCGGCGTATCGCCAATTACAAACTCCATACCAGTAGCCATTTCAAGTGCCTTAATATTGCGACCTTCCTTACCAATAATACGTCCCTTCATTTCCTCGTTTGGCAAGTGAATAACGCTTGATGAATGCAGGGTAACCTGCTCTGCTAGATAACGCTGCATAGTTGAACACAAGATATCAACTGATTTTTGCTTAGCTTGTTCGCGAGATTCTTCTTCAGCCTTAGCAATCCATTTTTGGTTTACTAACTTCACTTCTTTGGTAAGCGATTCAAAAAGAATTCGCTTCGCTTCATCTTGTTTGATGCCGCTTAATTTTTCGAGTTTAAAGACAAGTTCATCGTACAAGCGCTTGATTTTATCTTCTTGAACACCAACAACATCAAGCTTACGAGCTAAATCTCGTTCTTTTTGTTGTAATTCTTTACGCAAATCATCGAGCAAGGTCTCCCGGTTGTCAAGCATGTCTTCTTTTTTTTGACTCTTATTTTGCACACGCTGTAGCTCAATCTTGTCACGTTTCATCTCAAGTTCAAAATCACTGCGTTTTTTGTAGATGTCACTTTTGAGTTCAAGCTGAGCAAACTTGCGATCTCGATCAACATCTTCTTGTGCTTTTCGTAACAGAGCTTCAATAGAAAGCTTTGTTTGATGCAGCTGCTTTTTTTTAAGGAAAGCATAAAAGAAGATGATAAACGAGCCGCCAAGTCCCCCTAGAAAAAATAGAGCCGGATATAAAAACGCTACCATAGCATCATTCCTTTTTAAAAACAAAATGGCCCAGTGCTTAAAAAAAGCACGTGTAGCTCTTACTTTGTGAGTTAAAAAGGAAGCATGAATAAAAAATCTACGCTAAAAATGTTCTTGAAGAGCTAACCCTTACAAAGTTTGTTCGATCATACCCGTCAAGCCAGCACACATGCTCTCGTAGCGATCTAACACCTTATTCGCTTTAACAAGTTCAATAGCGACCTGCAGTGCAATAATTGCAGCTATTTTTTCTGCATTCGGCCCTTGATTAGGAGGTAGATTAAAGCCTTTTTCTTGAAAGATCTTCTCTACCTCACAAGCTGCCGCATGCACATCTGCATCATGCTCATCAGTAACGACCGTATAGCTTTTCCCGAGAATTGAAATTTTTAGCGTCTTACCTGTGTTATTCATGGGCACCATCTACTGCGCTTCTTCAAGCACCTTGATACTACTCAAGAGCTGCTCTACTGATGATCGCATCAAATCTTTTTCATTACAAAGCATTTGAAAGCGTTCACCTTCTCGTAACAGCGCAATTTCAAGTTGATCGCTCTTTTCTTTGGCTGCCCGCAGCTCTTCATCTAAGCCTGTTAGCTTAAGCTGCAAATCTTGATTTTTTTGAATAACCTGAAAAACCTTTTTTTCAAGCTCGTCTAAAAACGTCATTACTCTTCCTTTTTCTCACAAAGACATAAACCTTATACCTTTTGTGTATTACAACACAAAAGGTATAAGGTTTAAAAATCAAAAAGCAAGACTTTATCTTTTTACGAGCTTTACTAAGCTGCCAAAAGCATCTGGTTCAAAAATTGCCAATTGGCTCAACATTTTTCTGTTGATTTTTACATCAGCCAATTTTAGCAAATTAGTAAAAACGCTGTATGAAAGACTGTGTTGACGAGCTGCTGCATTGATACGCGTAATAAACAGTCTACGGAAGTCACGCTTTCTCAAGCGACGACCAACATAGGCAAAGCGTAATGCACGCATTAGGGTTTCGTGAGCACGTTTGTAAATATTACTACGTTGGCCCCAAAAACCTTTAGTTTGCTTAAAAAGTCTTTTATGTCTGCGGTGAGCTGTAACGCCGCGTTTAACTCTACTCATTTTTTAGTGTCTCCTAGCGATGTGATATCTAACTTATGCGTACGGCATTAATAATTTGATGCGAGCTTCGTTCGAATCGTGAACGATAGCCCCGCCCCTAAGGGAGCGGACACTCTTGGCATTCTTTGCCCAAGCGTGGTGACGTCGGTATGCCTTAGCTCTTTTGATCTTACCTGTAGCGGTGAATTTAAATCTCTTCTTTGATGAAGAGTGAGTTTTCATTTTAGGCATTTAACCATCCTCATGTTTACTTGTCTTTGACGAAATATATTTTAGACCAAAAAGCGCCGCTTCTTTGATCTTTTTCTTCAACTAAAGTTCCAACCTGTTGTGCGATCAAATCGGTTGTAATACGTTCAAAAAATTTTGAGCCTAGAGCTTCCATCATGGAAATCTCGCGCCCTTTAAATTGGAGTGTAAACTTAACCTTTTTGCCTTCCTTAAAGAAATCGATGGCCTTTTTCAACTTGGTCAAGTAATCCTGGCCACCAATGTTAGGGCGCATTTTCAATTCTTTAAGACTGATTACTTTTTGATTCTTTTTTGAATCATTGTGTTGCTTCTTTTTGCCATACACAAATTTACCAAAATCCATCACCTTTGCGACAGGAAACCCATCGCGCTCACCTACTTGTACCAAATCAAGTTCTACTGACTCGGCAAGCTTTATCGCGTCGAAACGCGATATAAGACCAGCATTGTCACCATTAAAATTGATGACGTACACCTTGTCAGACTTGATCTGATCATTCACCGTATATTTGCTTTGCAAATCGTTCGGCGCGTTCTTATCACGTACAGACTTATTGTTCACGCGTCACTCTCCGTCTCCGTCTGAGTTTGTTGAGCTACTTCACGTTGAGGACCTTCGCTACGCACCGCTTTAATTTTTGCCAAAAGCGCCTTGGCAAAAGCAGGATCTTCTTTAATTTTACTCAAGCAATTATCGCGACCTTGAGCTATTTTTTCATCACCAAAAGTAAACCACGAACCAGTTTGCTGAATAATACCAAGCTGAATAGCCATATCCATCATATCTAGATTGCGTGAAATACCTTCACCGAAGATAAGATCAACTTCAACCTTTTTGAACGGAGGAGCCATTTTGTTTTTGACAATCTTCACAACAATTCTGTTACCAAAGGGCTTATCGCCCTTTTTCAAGGTAGCGATACGACGGATGTCGATACGCACTGAAGCATAAAACTTAAGCGCATTTCCACCAGATGTTGTTTCATTGCTTGCAAAAGGCATGCCGCCAATTTTACTACGAATCTGGTTAATAAAAATAAGCACGGCTTTAGAACGGTTCACCACAGGAGTCAGCTTACGCAACGCTTGAGACATCAAACGTGCTTGTAGGCCAACGTGTTGGTCGCCCATCTCGCCTTCAAGTTCTGTCTTTGGAACAAGAGCCGCAACCGAGTCAATCACGAGCATGTCAACAGCTCCGGACCTGATAAGCATTTCTGCGATATCAAGAGCCTGTTCGCCGTAATCAGGCTGTGAAACAATGAGCTCGTCTACGTTAATACCGATAGACGTACAATAATCAGGATCCATAGCATGCTCTGCATCAATAAAAGCACAAATGCCTCCATTGCGCTGCGCTTCAGCGATAGCTTGCAACGCTAGCGTTGTTTTACCTGATGCTTCTGGTCCAAAGATTTCAATAACACGTCCACGGGGAAATCCGCCAACGCCAAGTGCATCATCGATTAGCATGGAACCAGTAGAAATAACTTCTACCTTCATGCCAACTTTTTGACCAAGAAGCATGACAGAGCCTTTTCCATGTTGCTTATCAATTTGTGCAAGCGCAACATCGAGAGCTTTGTTTTTCTCAACATTAACTTGCCGAGCAGGGATTATGTCCCCTGCTGCTGATGTTCTCGAAGGAGGTGTTGGCGCTACCTTGGTAGCAGCCACAACCTCTTTCTTAATATCTTTTTCTTTGTCTTTTACTGTTGTCTTAACCATTTATAAGCTCTTATATGCGTTCATTAATATTTCATTCACGGTTATTTTAGCATTTCTTTGCAAAGATGCAATAAAACCATTTACTACGGTACCACTACTACGAGCTGAACCTTGTTTTGCAGATTGAGCATCTTTATCAGCCGCGCCCAGCACTGCATTTTCAAGTTGTATTAAATAGATATCTTGCTTGTGACGAAATTCTAGTACTTGAGCTTTATCATCAAGTACAAAGGCTCGATCAATAAGTCCCTTTACATCTTTCAGAGCATTTACTGCATCACCATGTTTCACGTCACCAGTTTCTACAAGACTAAAACCTTCATTCTTGTATGATGCTAATGATGCCTTACCTGAAAGAACATCGCCCTTTACTGCCTTAACAAAATGTTTCAAGCTATCGGTCGCTTTTTGAGCCAAGTAATCATCAGTTACCAGTTGCTCAACATCTGCCAATTCACGAATATACGATTTTTCTGTAGCTACTACTTGGTAAAGTACATATTCGTCAGCATGCATAAAGTAGCCAATGCCTTTGGAATTTTCCTTACTAAACAGACGCTGTACCAATTTACCTTCATAACCATCGCTCTTTGCTTCATCATTTGCAGCAAGCAATTCGGTCAGGTCACTCTCAAGATGCCTATCTCCTATGAATTCATCAAAAGCCTTATGGTTAGACTTTGAATTATGCATGAGAGATTCAAGATCACTCTTAAGATGATTCATTGCTTTACGTGTACGCAGAGAATCAACAATTTCACTACGTACTTCACTCAGTGGTTTTTCGCTCGCATTGACACGATCATCCAACATAATGATTTCAACGCCTTTTGCAGTGCGCACCAATGGCGCTAGCTCACCTTTTTTCATGAGCTTGAATGCTTCTTTTTCAAATGCTAGATCAAACGCACCTTGACGACCAAAGTATTCCGTTAGCCCACCATTTAAAGCGGTGTCTTTATCGTCAGAATGTTGTTTTGCTAATGATGCAAAACTGCTTTGGTCTTTTTTGACCTGAGTCCAAATTTCTTCAGCTTTCTTGAGCACATCTACCGAAGTACCAGTCAAGAAAATATGACGAACACGAAGCTTTGGCGCAATACGATAGCGATTAGCTTTATTTTTTTCATAAAACGACTGGATTGATTGCTCATCTACAACAACAGAATTTTCATATGTTTTTGTAGAGACTTGCACAACGCGTGCTTGTTTTCTTTCAGGCACACGGAAACGTTCTTTGTGCTCGTTATAAAAACGCTTAAGTTTGTCTGCGTTTAAGTCAGATTTTTTTTCTTTGAAATGCGCTAAATCAAACTTCACGATGGTGAATGATTTTTGCGCTGCATCATGCGCTGCTTGATAATTGGTTGAAAAGTGAGGCGCGTACGTAGCCGCACCAACCACACGATTTACCGCTTCACGTTTAAATTCAGCTTCTTTGCTAAATTCAAATTCAGCAGGAGTCATTGAAAGACGTTGAAGATAATTTTCATACACGTCCATATTCACGCGGCCTTGTTGATCCGCAATGCCTTGAGGAAGGCTTCTTACAAGTTCATCTTTAAAGAAGTCTTGGCCAATGCGAACATCAAGATCTCGTTCTACTTTGCCAACAAGTACATCTTTGATCGCGTTATCAAGCGCCAAAGTTTGAACATCCTGACCACCCAAAAATGTTTTAAGGATTAAATCCAAAGAAACTCCATACATTGAACTGATCATAGCAAATTGGCGGTGCACCTGCCGAATAGAATTCTTGAGATCTTTTCCAGTGACCTCCATATCATCTACGCTAGCAATTGCCGTATCTTCACCCTGGCCGCGCAAAAACACAAACCCCAATCCGCTGATCGCCATGGAGGCAAAAACCGCCCATAGCACGAAATGCCACTGTCTCATTTCTTTACGAAAAATCGATATCATGCGTGTCCTTTCTCACGTTAGTACATATAAGTACATACTTAGTATTGAAGGATTCTACAACATGCACTCATTTTTGCAAGCATCGAACCAGACAAGCCACCTGTGTATATGAGATATCGACGTGATCTGAACAGCTATGTAGAACAATAGATTTTTTTTGTTCGTTCAATGCAAGTATCTTTTTTGTAAAGCCTCGCAAGAATGTTAGTTGTCGTTTTGCATATTGAGCAGTCTGTTGAATTATTGCGGGCGATAACACTGAAGGTGTTGCACTTCCATTACGAATAGCATCAAAAATTAAATCATAACCAAGTAGTCCTTTAGCCCGGACAAACAACTCCCATTCAGTATCAATAAGTTTTGCAGCCTCATCAATCCACCCATCAAGCTGAAGCATCTGCATTGTTCTTTGTGCAATGCGTTCACGAAGCACAGCTCTATCTGGCGTCAACATAAGAAGGTATGCAGGATAATTAAAATTAAATGTTGGCTGCAACTGCGAAGGCAGTTGCCCAGTACTTGTCCAAATACCCAGCGCACGCTGTAAACGATAGATATCATGTTGATGTATCTGCGCAGCTCTCGCTGGATCAACTGCAGCCAGTTTTTGCCATAAGCTATTTGCCCCACTCAAGGGGTCCTTTGAGGCGCAGCTTTGCGACTCTTCAGGATAAGTGGCGTCAACAAGTTTTGTTGCGTTTGAAATTCCCGCCAATTCTTTAGGGGGGAAAAAAAGTGATTGTACATAAAAAAGCGAGCCCCCGACAACAATGGGTATAATCCCCTTGCTCTGGAGCTCGTTAATTTTTGCCAGCACCATAGTACGGTACTGTACAACGGAAAAATCTTCTGGAGTCACACATACATCAAAGAGGTGCGCTCGTATTGCCTGATTCCGCCAGGCAGGCTTTGCTGTCCCAATACTGAGAGGCTCGTAAAACTGCCCGACATCAATATTGATAATCTGCCCACCACACATTTTTGCCAGATCATATGAAACTGCCGTTTTACCGGAAGCTGTGGGACCTATAACAAAAACAACTGGAATATCTAGTTGCACGCGCCGCAAGCCTTTCTAAGCAGAAGTTGCCTCACTAATAAAAACAGGAACTTCCATTGTAGCATGGCCTTCAAAAACAATCTGTTTAAATGGAATTCGCAACTCTTGTACTACAAGCTCACGCTCTGTATTTTTAACAATCTGAATCTCTTGAACCAAGAGCTCTTCAGTTGTTTGTAAAAGTGTACGCTCACCAAATGAAAGATCTTTTTGTTGGGAGGTATGCATAAGGTCGCGATAAATTTTCGCAATCTCAACAATATTTCCAGTCTGGATTCGCGATTGATACTCTTTGTGCCGTTTGTTCCAGCCACTTGGAGTAAAATCCAATGCATCAAGCTTACGCTCTGGTTTTTTGCGTAGCTCATTAAATACCGTTTCAACAACTGCATGAGAGCTAGGCAGGCGAACCCCAATACTTATGAGGTTGTAAATTGGAACCAAGATCGTCATGTCTTTAAAAAGGAAAACTAGCTTGACGAAAGATACCTTACTACCGCCAATAAGTTTGTCTGTAATTTCTTCCACTTCAGCAACCCCATGACCGGGATAAACAACTTTATCGTGTACATTAACCATGAACATCTCCTTTATGCCTAAGCCGGCATAGGGTATAACGTGCATTGTACTGTAGAAATGAAAAAAGTGGATACGAAGCGCGAACGCGCCTCAAATGTCAAAACCTGATGCGTCCTTATCTTATCCTGATCAACTATAACCCCCATTATAGAAATCATGACTGTAAGAACATTCATATTTAAACCTCAGGTAGTCGAACACTACCAATGAGCATAAGAATTCAAAACTAATAAAACTCACCCCCTATGATAACAGAAAAAACTTATGTATGATAATGCCCCCCAAAAGTGGGCCTTTTTTCACTTTTTTCGGGAAACGGCTTTTGACGTCTCATCACAAGCTTTATATGCTAATGGTCTGTTGATATTTTTGTGGGGATAAAAAATATGAAGTTATTTATGAAATTTAAGCATTTATTTCTAATTGCAATAACGGCGCTCTTCTCTTACAGAATTGCCTTACTTAATCACCAAGAAGAAATTGTTTCTTTTTACCAAAATCAATTTCCAGTGGCTGATGCTGCCGATATTAATAATGATATCCAAACAGCTTTCATGCTCATGCTTGCTCAGTCTATTCAAGCTGATTCGACACCTAAGCAACCAAACGCAAACGACAAGCATAACAATGCGACCAAATACAACACTCAGCTCGATCATTATGCATACATGGTAGCCAAACTAATTGAAAAAAATGAATGCAATGAACCTGTTTTAAGAAAAATCGAACAAGAGCTTTTAGTGCTAGAAAAAACAGCACAGGCACTTGAAATTACCGCTCTAATAAACCAATCGTTAATCAAAAGTATAAAATCATCTATTTTATACCTTCGCATGCTTGATTCTAAAAAACGAGAAAAGGCAAACAAGATCTGATCGACTTTGTTTACCCAATCTCCCCCTCAACCCTCACTATCATGGTATTATTCTACAGATGCTCTATTGG